>NZ_JBQIOP010000033.1:0-45020 GCF_056822245.1 Petralouisia sp.
GTACAGGATCACTTTCTTTCGTATTTTTTGTTTGCAAACTTATTATACATCAGAAAGTCCTGTATGACATTTTTTTATGGAAAAGTTGTAAAGTGGTGATAGTAAGGATATTGAAAGAAATTATGGTGTGACACTACAAATGTTTAAAAGTCTTGTACATATGAACAGAATACGCCTGAAATTGATCTTCACCCCATTCAGAACAAGTCTGGATAAAAGCTGGCAAACGCACAGAGGGAGATGAGATAAGTGAAAAAAGGGACTGAAAGAGAGAAATTTCACAATTATTACGGTTTTATATGCCATAGGGAGCCAGACAAAAAATTTGCGTTAAAGTTACAGCGCAAATTGGAACGATACCGCATTCCGGGGAAAATCCGAAAGGAGAATGGTATTAAAACCAGCCATATCCGTCATATTTTTGTAGATAATCCGGATCTGTATGGGGCGGAATTAAAACAGAATATTATAGACAGCCTTAACATTTCAGATAAATTGATTGTGCTATGTTCCCGGGCAAGCGCTTCTCCGGTAAATGGGGAAAAAGAGTGGAGCAGTCCCCAGCAGATAGATTGGAGGCAGAATCCAGCAGAAACAGGTTGGATTGGATTTGAGATCCGTACTTTTATGGACAAAAATCCAGAGGATAAGCCTTATAAAAATATCATCCCAGTTGTCATAGACGGAGATCCGAAAACGGGAGACTGTTTTCACTATCTTTTAAAGGAGTACATAGACAGGAATGAAATCAGGTGGTATGACTTCAGGGAATGGGGAAAATGGAAGGCTCCCCGGAACAGGCAGGGAAAGCGGGATGCATGGACCGATCTGATCATTGAACTGCTGTCATTATCGGATGTGGAGGAATTCAGGAGAAGGGACAAAATAAGGCGTCGGCTGCAGACGGTTTCTGCCGGCATGGGTGCGGCAGTTTTGGGGCTGTGTTCTGTCTGGGGATATGATTACTGGGTACCCCATGAAAGGATTTATCAGGATTATGTTCTTGTAGATGAGAAACCAGTAGGCGTCCATGAATTGTCAGACAATGAGAGGAAGAAAGTTTCGGATTATTACAGCATTACCACCAGAAAATCCAGCAGGACGATTCGGTTAGAGCACCTTAATTCCTGTAACACGCCGGTGGAGGAGGATGCCTGGAATCATCCATATGGGCCGATGATTGCTGTTTACAAATGCAGGGATAATGGAAAGCTGGATGTGGCGGAGTATTTAGATCGGAATGGAATCGTGCAGATGACCTATTCTTATGCCACGGATATGGCGTTCGTCAGTTTTCAAGAGAATCAATATGTCAGCAGGCAGGTATATCCCATTTCCAGTATAAATGCTTATGGAATTCCCAACCGGATGAAAATAGACAGGTACGCCCTGAACATGGATGAAGAGGGAAAATTGTTTCGGCGCATGTATATGTCCGGGGTAAATTATGCCATCAATGAAGAAGGCATTGCAGGCGAGGAGTATATCTATGATTCTCAGGGGCGCATTACTTCTGTTTACTTTCTGAACAGAAAAGAGGAGAGAACGGTAAATCAAAATGGGGTTTCCGGTTTGAAGCTGACCTATGGAAAGAATGGCGCCGTCAGCTGTGCGGCTTATTATGGGCTGGAAGATGAACTGACCTATGGGCCGGATGCCTTCGCTTATATGAAAATGAAAGAAGATGGAGCGGAAAGGGTTACAGAATATTACGGGATAGATGGAAATTTAGTGATTTCAGGAAAGGGATACGCTGTCTGCCGGGAACGATATAATGATAAAATGCAAATAGAACACAGGGCTTATTACGGAACGGAACAAGAGCCTGTATTTTGTGAAGATAAATTTCACGCCGTTTCCTTTCAATATAATGAATTTGGCGATCCTGCTGTGACGGAATATTTGAATGGAGACGGGGAACGGATCTTGTGCAAAGACGGATATGCTGTCCTTAAGCTGGATTATGATCCCTGCGGGAATATTTTACAGGAAGATTATTACGGTTCAGACAATCAGCCCCTTGTGATGGACAACCAGGCGTTTCGCATCAAGCGTAAATTTGACGCCAAAGGGTATTTGAGGGAGGAGGCTTATTATGGCGTTTCCGGGGAAGAGATTTTTTCCAGGGAAGGATATTTCTGCAAAAAAAATGAGATTGACACGAAAGGGAGATTAGCGTCAGTGTCTTATTATGGGACAAAGGGAGAGTCTGTGTATTGCACTGAGGGCTATCATAAAGCTGCTTTTGGATATGATGATCGGGATAACCTGTGGCTGGTTGAGGTTTATGGAACGAAAGGGCAGTTAATTCCCTTCAGCGGCTCCTGGGCCAAGCAGGAATTATATTATAACGGCGGCGGAAATGTTGAAAGCGTCACGTATTATAACCAATTTGATAAATTAGTGAACGTTCCAGGCAATTATGCGAGGATAGAAAATGAGTATGACGACAGGGGATTGCTGGAATCCACATCCTATTATAATGCAGAGGGAAAACTGTCAGCGGATCGTTCCATGGATGCATCAGGCGTTCAGTCAGGAGAACGTTTTTTTGCGAAAGTGGTCTTTGCATATGACGAAGGGGGAAATCCTGAGAAAACAGAATATTATGACGAAGAAGGAAACCTGACGTCAGACTATCCCTTTTCCGCAAAACTCCAAAAATATGATGAGACAGGAAAATTAATCCGGGACAGTTATGTATTGCCGGATGGGACAGGGCCGGAAAATTATTTTAATGATGTGTATTATACCTATGACGATTACGGGCATTTGTCAAAAGCAGAGTACTATGGAGCGAAAGAAGCGCCTATGGAGACCCGGACCGTAACCGGAACAAAGGCTCACAGGATTATACAAACCTTGGATTACCGGGGGAATGTGCTGGATCGGAAGGTCTATGACAAAGAGAAGAAACAGACAGAGCATGTGAGATATCAGTATAATAAGGATGGATTTGAGACTTTCAGGGAGTACCTGGATGAAAAGGGGCAAAAGACTTTGTGCAGGTACGGGTATGCAAAGGCAGAAATGGAATATGACAGATGGAATAATCTGATTGGGTGTGCCTATTATGACGAAAATGATAACCTGACGGTTACAAAGGTGGGATATGCCTTTTATCGATGTGAATTTGATAAAAATGGCATGATGACAGAGCTCTCATTCTTCGGTGCGGACGGGAAATCGATTAAGATTCCAAATGGATATTCTTGTATTCGTGAAACTGTGGATCAAAGAAGAAATATTACAGAAGCAGTATTTCTGGATGAAACAGGAGAAGAAATCCTTACCTATCATGTGTCCTATAATGAAAATGGGCAAAAAATAATGGAATCCCGGGAGATTTCGGGAGCGCCGGATAATGTCCAGCGGATAGCCAGGAAAAATCTGTACTATGATTCTTATGGAAACCAGTGCCGGGAAGAATATTATGACGAGGCAGGAAACCCGGTATTAGCATATAGCGTACTCGCCGGATGGGAGTCCGTATACAATGAATTAGGTTTGGAAACAAAAAGAACTTATTTAGACACGGATTTGAAGCCGGTGTGTATTCCGGAAGGGTTTGCTTCTGCAGAATTTCAGTATGATGACTATGGAAGGGAAAAAGAGAGAAAATTTTTGGATGAAAATGGGATAGAATCAAATTGTAAGTTTGGATTCAGCCGTTATGAAATTACGTATACGGAAAATGGTGAAATTAAAGATACGGTGTTTTATGATGCGGCAGGGAACGTATTGACGGACGTGAACGGGGAAGTATCATTGGCAGAGTTAAATATCAATGGGCGTACAAATCCGGACGGCGCAAGATACCATGCAGAGTTGGGGCAATGGAGCAGAGGCCCTGTAGTGAGCCAGTCCCGCAGGGTTACCCGCATTGCGTTTTACGATGAGGATGGAAGCTGTGATTTAATGCTTCAGCCCTATGTTCCTTTGCGGCCTTATGGAATGTAAGAAATTACTTTGCAGACTGGAAAGTATCCTGAAGAAGATAGAAAAACACGAAATAAAGGGGCTGCCGGGAAATGGCTGTTTTTCGCAGCATATGGTGAGCGTTTTGATATTATGGCAATCTATTGTGAGCGAATTCCATTTTCCGACAGACACCCTTTATTTGGAAGCAGCAGTTGTTATGTGTGAAGTGCTGTGCGGTTAGATTTCAAGGTTCATGCACATATTTCAATCTATCGCATTTAACAGCCGCCGAATCATCAGGCGGTGATTCACATTATAAAACAGACTTTCATTGAGATCCTTATCCCAGGGATTCAATTCAGACCAGGCATCTTTTTGAATCATTTCATAAGCGTATTCGCTGGAACGTCCGCCTACTGTTCCAACTAAAGCGACCGGAAGATTTACGCTCCTTGCCAGCTTGACTTCTCTGTCCACGCCCTGTTTGGATTTATCTTTTTTTATTTTTCCGCCAAGGCAAATTAATAGTTCGCTTTTTTGGCGGCAAATCATATTTTCACGCATTTCCTGCAATCCGTCTGATAGTATAAGCGTACATGTTTCTTCCAATTCTTCTAAATTATATTCAGGAAGATATGCTTTGTCCATGTGCATTTCAATGGAATACCTGAGATCGGAGGCATATAATGTTCCAATGTCAAAGATAAGTTTTTGAAAGGTTGGATGCGCCCCGAAAACCAATGTATATCCATTTTTAATGATTTCCCTGGAGTATACCAGAACTGCTTCTAACAAAGAATTTTTGTAAATCTCATCACAGTCCGGGAATGCGCCGGAAAGAATAATTCTCTTGTTGCGTTTTTGGCGTTTCACACCGGATACATTTTCAAGATTCATAATATAATCATCAAAATTTTCTTCTGTTACCTTTGCATCGCCTATGGATTTTTCCCTCTGCCCATGGTTGGAAAGCAGGAATAAGCGGTCGCTTTTTTCGTATGTCTGTGCTTGCTTTACCTTTTGAATAAATCTGTCTATGTCGCTTTTTTGGGGATTTCTTCCAAAACATTGAATGTAATGTTTTTTAATTCCTTTGTCATAGATATCCTTTGTTTGTTCTTTATACTCTATCTCATAGGCCAATATGGCATTTGTATCTCCTATTAATTTTATCTTTTTTGCATCGTCTAAGTCCCTGAGACATTCAATATAGGAGAATACCTGATTGGATGAGTTCATGATAAGTTGAAAACATGTTTCTTCAATCTCATCAGTAATTTCAATTAACCGTTCCTGACAGTCAAACTCTTCGCTTTTATAGCAGAGCATGGGACGCTCTCCTGGACGTATTTCCATATTGGAATAAGGTGCATTATCAATTTGAATCCACAAAATAGGGATATCATAAATTAGCGCGTAGCATAGCTCTTTCATAATATAAGGAGAATTCTGCGCTTCCTCTGTCTGCAGAAATATCAGCACATCGCTCATGGCAAGATTGATATCAATATCTTTCTGGGCGTCGTCTCCCACCTCCACATGAACCACATCCCGGTAAACATTCCGTTCCCTTGTTAAATGCTTCAGTTCATCTGCAAGCTTTGCCGCTATATGCTCTCCGTCTATGCGCCGGTGGCTGATAAAATATAAAACTTCGTCGCGATAGAGGGGCGAAAGAGTTTGGGCAATGATTTTTCTGGCAAAAATCTGTGCGATTGCCCTCATATTGTTTTTCAGCGGGTTTCGGTTCTCATTCCGGCAGGATACGTCAAAACTCTGTTTGTCAGACACCGGCTCTGGAGGACGTCTGCATTCCGGATTTTTTTCCATAGCGATTGCCCATATCCGGCTTTGAACGTCCGCATATTTTTTTATCAGCTTGAGGAAATTCTTTTGATAAGCGCCTTTTTCTGAATTGAAAAAAATAAAAATATCATTGGAGTCGGCAGCATCTTCTAAAAGCTGAGCTATTTGAAAATCTGTGGAAATATATAATCTGTTTGTTACATAGGTATCTAAAATTTCACGGCATGACGCAAAAAAAGCATTTGCATTGTCAACTGTTTGCATGGTTAACTGTGGTTCGCAAAAAATTACTCTCATGATTCTCCTCCTTCTATAAAAATTATTGTTACACACAAATAAAGTTATACCTCATATCCTGTAACCGTTCTTTTTTATTTTATTACTCCGGCGGTTAAATATCAATGATTTTAACCGCCGGAGTAATATACTGGCGTTATAAGGAAAACAAGGGAGGAATTCCATTTACATGGATTTTTACTGGATGAGTTTGGAATAGTTCTTTCAATCATTATGCTGCCATGATATAATTCAGACATGGAGGAATGACTTCGGGAATGATTTATGGATATGCTATGATAGATGAGAGACGGAGAATGTTTTAGGTGAACCGAATATTTATTATGGAAAAGAGAGGAGAAAAGTATGCCGAATTATGGAAATGAAATTGCGTCCATCAGCCTGGGCAGCATTATCGGAGGGGCGCTGAACGCCATCGTGGAGGCTCAGAGCCAGGCGGCTAATACAACGGTGGAATTTATCAAGTCCGTGGGCTTTACCACTGATAAGGCCACAGGCGTGATGGAGCCGGTTTATGTGGATTTTCAGTATGCCAAAGGGCAGGTGGAGAATGAGAAGGGAGAAAAGACGCAGACAGTGTCCAATCTGAAGGTGCCGGTTCTTTCCATGGTGCCGATTCCCTTTATCCGGGTAGACGACGCCACCATTGATTTTAATGTGAAAATCAATTCCGTGGAAGAGACGAAAAGTTCTAAGGATACTACGGCGGGCGGAAGTACAGAGGCCCACGCAGGCTATAATGGATGGAAATTTAAAACGGGAATCAAGCTGAACGCTTCTTTTTCCAATCAGAAGAAAAGCAGCATGTCAGATACGGTGAAGAAGGATTATTCCCTGAATGTCCATGTCCATGCCGTGCAGGATGATATGCCGGCAGGGGTGGAGCGGCTGCTGGGAATTCTGGAGGATTCCATTATCCAGGTGACAGAGGAAGGAAAGAAACAAACGGAAAAAGATAAGACGGAAGTTGCGGAGGAATCGTAAAATGATAACGTTAGGTGAATTTACAGGGCTGTTAATGTCTGATTTTCTGCAGGCAAGAAAGATGGCGGACGCATGCGCAGCCTCTATTTCAGAGGAATATCATGTGAATCCGCTGTTAAAGGGAATGCCGGTTCCGCGCTATACCATTTCAGAAGCGGAAATAGACGTTCCGGTTCAGATTGCAGGCGTGCAGCAGGTGAAGGTGGGCGAGGAAGAGATGAAAAAGCTTTTGATGAAAATAGAAAAAGTCCTTCCCACGCTGTTATACCGCAATATCAAAAACTGTTACTACGAAAAGCAGGAGGAGCGGGTATTCAGGCAGAACGGCACAATTGAGCCGGAGGAGGTGGGAGTGAAAATTACGGCTGATTCCGGGGAGAAAGAAAAAGCGGTGGTGATCAAACTGAGTGAGCTGCCGGACTTGAAAGAATCCTATAAACGGTCGGCGGCTTCCATCTGCACATTGATGAACCAGTATATGGACACTTATATTAAGGAAAATGTGATTTCCGATATGAAGCTTCTGGATTTTACAGATGTATTTACAGAGACGTTAAAGAGCGTGACGAAACAGGAATTCGGCATATATCCCGATGAGCAGACGCCTTTTATCAATAAAAATTCCCTGAAGAAAATGTGCCGGATTATAGGAAGCACAATGTTTTTTGAATTCAAGGAGATTTTTGAACAGCAGGAGGGAGTGCTGATTATTCCGGAAACCGGCAAGATGGAACAGAACTGCACGCCGGAGCAGGTGATGCGGATGAAAATTAAAATCCGGGAGCAGGACGTTGATTTTATTGTAAACAGAGATGATGAAACAGGAGAGACAGACAGGTTTTTAGCCCTGAGTTAATAAGAGTATGCTGAGTATAAAAGTAATAGAAGAATTTCATTCCCTGTTAATCAAGCTGCCCAAAGCTGCGGATTTGGTGTCTGCCGGCTCCTATTCTGCCATGGGAGCGGCGGCAGAATGGCTGTCAGAGGCAGAAAGGCTTGCAGAAAAGCATCAGCTGCCCATCTGTGCGGATTTTGCTCTGATACGGGGAGAGATGCAGAATTATCTTCCGGCCAGAAGGGAATCGGGCTATGAAAGCGGAAGGACGGCGCGGCTGATGAAACAGAAAAACGGGATTGAATGTCTGAGGCGGGCGAAGGAGTGTATCGGGCAATATTTCAGCGGGACGGAAACTTTAATTTCCGAGAGCAGCGTATTATGCAGAAAACTGGCTGCTGTGGCTGTTTCAAAAGGATATGTGAAGGGGACTGCCCAGGCAGAGGATGTGGGGGCGCTTATGGAGATGCTTCAGCGGGATACAGAGCTGATGCCGGCGCTTACCAATGTGATAGGAACAGTGGGCTATGGCAACGCCCGGTGTCTTTTGCAGAAAGAACTGCGGACGGTTCTGCCGGATGAGTGACAGTTCGATACGCAAAAGACAGAGGAGAAGAACAGGAGGAAAAGGATGTATAACGATAACATAGGATGTATTGCCATGCTGGATATTTCAGGCTCCATGCAGGGAGAAACAGTAGAACTGGTGAAACTGGACGCCAAAGCTTTTGTGGATAAATTTTATGACGGGGATCAGATGGGAGTAAATGCCTTTCATTCAAAAGCAAAATGGATTTACCCGGAAGGCGCCAGTCCCCATATTGTGACGGTAAATGTGGAGGAGAGCGGGGGCGTGGAGACCAGCCGGGAAAAGGACGAGGCCAGAGCGGCCATTGACAGGATTTCTGCCGGCGGCCGAACTAATATTTCATCTGCCCTTACCCTTGCAAATGAAATGATCAAAACATCCGACGCAGGAAAAAAGGCTTTTTTCCTGTTCAGCGACGGCTGTCACAATGAGGGGCAGAATCCCTGTGAAGTATTAGGGCCAAAGCCGCCCATTTACATCGGGGCTCTGGGAAACTGGATCAAGGAGGAGTATTTTAAAGAATTAAAGGATAAGAATAAGAAAAGCAGAATCTACACCAGGCCCACCCGGCAAGTGGAAGTGCCTAATTCAGTATGCGGGCCTGGGAGATGATATGGGCGGTACCATCGGCGCTGTTTCGCTGGACTGCAAGACAAAAATCGACATAATAGCTCCGGGAGTTTCAGAGAGAAATCAGCCGGTATCTTTCCGGCTGCAGGCGGAATGTGAGAAAGAAATCTTAGAGGGGCTTACGGTGAGCGCTGTTATACGCAAGCCTATTCTGGAGAAGCCGGAGGTTCCGGGGGTGTATGAGGCGGAGTTTACGGTGGAGGGGATCAATCAGGTGACGGGACAGCCCTTTTCCTGCGTAAAATCAGAATCTATATGGATCGGATAGGAGATGGAGCATGACAGAGAAGGAGCGCAGGCAATATGATGCTGCAGTGGGAAATCTGAAAATCAGAATCGGGGAGAACTTTGGCGGAAAAAATGTTTCCAGTCATCTGAAAAATCTGGAACGGTTTTACTGCGGAGAATGCACCCAAGAAACAAGGGAAGGGATTATCTGCTTTCTGGAAACGCTGCAGACCGGGCAGGATTTTGCGTACTTTTTAGAGTCCTGGGAAGTCCTGCAGAAGGTGGAAGGGTCTCTGGGAACCGGGTTTTCCATTTGCAGAAAGAATCCCTATATCATTCAGTATCTTCTGCAAAAGACAGCAGAACTGCGCCGGGTGTTTCAGGAGCGGGCATATCAGGCGGTGTCATTGCTGTTGGGAATGGGGACAAGACTTGAACTGGATGAGAATTACAGAGCAGATATTCAGTCCAGGTTCTATTTTTTGTTTGATCAGAAACACAGGAATTATCTGAAAAGCTATGAAATGATCCGGGAAAAATTATCTGCCGTGACCGGGGAAGCACAGCTTTTGTTATATCCCACCAGCGGAGATTTGCACTGCGGCGGGAAGAATCCATATGTTTTTATATGGAAGGGAAAGCAATATGTGTATAAACCCCGGGATATGCGGGCGGACGCCCTGCTAAATGAGGCTTTGATTCAGTTTAATGAACTGCTGCCGGAAGAATTGAAGATTCCGGCGGTAGGGATTACCCTGCTGGATGATGAAGAGCATACTGGATATATGGAGTATGTAACCTTTGCCGGGGCTATGAGTGAACAGAATGCGGCAGCATATTACAGAAAATTCGGCGTTTTATTGTATTTCTGCAAAATATATGGAGTCAGCGATCTGCATTACGAAAATATAATCGCCACAGAATCCGGGCCTGTGCTTATCGACGGGGAATGTTCGTTCCAAAAGAAAATTACGATGAGCAAGAAAATGAATGATATGAGCCTGGAGATATTGAAACACGCGTTTCTGCCGTCCTTTCGGATAGAAAATCAGGTGAATTTTGAGGTTGTGGAGGATGAAACAGGAGCAAAGAGAACACTCAGATTCAACGATCCGCTGATTCGGGAAAATGTGCTTGAGGGATTTCAGACAGCAGCTTCCCTGGGCAGACAGGGAAAGGAAAAGCTCGGAAAAACTTATGCTGAAATTCTGGGCAGGGAATATCTGGCCAGAATTGTTCCGGTAAAGACCGGGGATTTCTATTCAAAAATGGAATTTTGCTGTCGGGAATCTCAGAGGCGGGGCGAGATGATCTGCGTTACAGCAGAGGAAATTTTAGAAGAGCTGAAGCGGATATTTCAGGGGGCCAGGCTTATGGAGGAGCCCCAACAGCTAGAACAGCGGCTGGCTGGCATCGTGGAGCGTGATTTTTTTCAGGGAGATATCCCCATGTTTCAGGTAAAAAATGAAAATGGAGTAATGACGGGGCTGTATGCAGACGGCAGCCTGCTGGTTCCGGTAGAAGAGAATGGCTTTAAGATCAATGAATGGACGGTTATTTTAAAAAATGAGATAGAATGGTGGGCGATGGCAGAGGCGAAAGAGAAGGTGGAGGGGATTTTTTGAGTGCATTCCGGGAGACTTTCGGCAAGAAAATTTTTTTCCTGCAGCAATGGGGTGTATTGCTGCAGCTGCCGTTACCGTTCTCTCCGAAACACTTGGAAATTCTCCGTTTCCCCCACCAGTTCATATCCCATAGTTCCAAAATAATCTCCCAACCCTTTATTCTTATTGGGAATGGCATACTGAATCTGATGTTTGTCCATTTGTTCTTCCAGAATGGCAGGCTCGATCTGAAGTCCGTAGTACATGACAAGCGTCAGAATCCGCCGGCTGTTTTTCTTATTGAGAACCCGCTGAACCCAGTCCGGGTCTGCAGGATTTACCTGCCAGTCTGCCATATCTTTTCTTCGGATGGCGTTTAAAAGTGAAGCGTCATACTGACGCAGCTCCAATAACTGCAAATCTGCAAACAGGCAGGATTTGGGTTCGTCAGTGCCGGCGTCTTTTTCAATCATATCGGCGATTTCTATTGTTTCGTTTTTAATTTTATATCCGTTTTCAGCGGGAACCATATGCTTCCACTGGCTTTCGCCGAAAAAGGCAGCCGCAAGGATACACAAACTGACGGCTGCGGCCTGTTTCCACCGTTTGGACAGCACGTAAATCAGCCACGTCATGGCAAAGGCCAGTACCAGATTCACCGGCAGAAGCCAGTAAATCCGCCGGATTCTGGGGGCAAGTCCGATTTTGTCCGCAATGGGTATCATAAGATAAGGATTGAACACCGTAAAAAATGCAAACACAGCCGGATATACAAAGAATGATTTCAGATTTTGTTTTTTCCGGAGCCAGAATACGGCCAAGGCTGCGGCATAGGCCAGGAAGAAGAACTCTATATTTGAGAAAGAATCATCAAAAGCTTTATTCAGGAAATCCATTCCCAGTTCATATAAATTCTGCATTGCGCGCCTCCTATGTGTAGAAAAAGAAGTAATGTTTGGTCACAAGATAAGCCCCGCCGTACAGGATACAGGGAATCATGCAGAGGGCATACCGAAACCAGATGGAAAAACTTTTCTTTGACAGCCCTAAGGGAATCAGGCAGATGCTGAGTTCAAAGGGCAGCATATAAATCGCTGACATATTCAGTCCGAAGCTGGCGGATATGACTAAAAGCAGCTCCCACCAGTGACTGCGCTTCTGGTGGTTTCCGGCGATTTTCAGAAAAAGGAGAAAGACCATCGGCAGAATGATGCAGGCCAGAACGGTTTTTCCTTCAAAAGCCCGGAAAAATAAAAATTCCGCGCCGGTATACAGATTGAAGCTGAACAGGTTCAGCAAGAACAGGAAACAGACAAGGGAAACGCCTTTTTTTCGGTAATTTTTCCCAAAAAGCTGCAGGCCAAGCTGATAATAAATCAGGTTAGCCAGAATTACCATTATGGAAGCTTCTGCAATTCTGGTTTCCATTAACGGGGGAACTCTCAGTAACTGGCACAGGACGGCGCTGTGGTTCTGATATGTTTCCAACAGATACTCTGCATTTAATTTGCTCAGCAAAGCGCCGGTGTAAGGGTCATACTGGCTGATGGAATCGGTATATACCGAAGCGCTGACGTCTCCGATATAATAAGACTGATCCCACAGGGCGTAAGTTTCTCCGTTATAATTCACCATGATAAGCTGAATCAGGATGATCAGAACCAGGCACAGAAGGGGCCGTTTCTGTTTTGCGAAAAGCTCCTGCAGGTAAGCTTTCTGCACCGGAAAAGTTTTGCGGCGCAGAAAAGAAAACAGGATCATCACTGCCAGAATAAAAATCCACCAGAGCTTTGTCAGCAGGGACAAGGGCTGAAGGGTCAGCTTCAGCGGAATGGCCATAAGCTGAAACAGAAAATAATAGCAGAAAAATCCAAGCAGAACCCGGTAAGAGACAGATTGCTCCTCAGAGGATACCATGTGCAGAAATAAATCTCCCAGCATGTAGCTGATGGTCAGATAAAAGAATACAATTCCCAAACATAACAGATAGTAAATCATATCAATTCCTCCAAAGTGATTTCATGGCAGTGCTTATCTTGTTCCAGAGGCGCTCCGTGTCAAGGATACTGTAAAGGAACAGCAGAATCGGATACATGGCCGCAATCTGCGCCCGGGAGGCAGAGGCTGCGTGGGCCAGTCCCCGGGCGGGAGTCAGCAGATAAAACACAAAGGGCAGCAGGCTGAGAAATACCAGGGGAACCAGGGCCAGGCAGGCATTTTTGATTTTGTGGCCCACGGCAAATAAAGCAAGGTATGATACTGTTAAAATCAACAGCAGAATGGCCAGCGTTTTGATTCCGAAGTCTGCCCGGGAGAGAAATTCTTTCAGGTTACTGTACAGAGATAGTAAAATCTGGGGCAGAGAACAGGCGGTGCCGAAATTCTCCTCCCACAATCGGCGAATATATTCCGGAAAGAAATTTTTCCCGGTGGCCCAAAGGGCAATCAGCCATTTGGATGCCGTCAGCAACAGACAGCCAAGTCCCCAGAACAGGGAGCAGCGGGCCAGAATTTTCCGGATGCCGGTCATATTGCTGAACTTTCGGATGGAAAGAAAAGCAATGGTAAGGGGGATGCCCAGCGTAAGGATTGGGATTGTTCCATCGTCCAGAAAAACAGTTGCCGCTCCAATGGTGTAAAAAATCAGGTATAAACGCTGGGGGTCCTCTTTCTCATAGCGGGGCGTTTTACCCAGCAGCACCAGAACTGCTGAAAATGTGATCAGAAAACAGCCTGCCTGGGACAGAGAATAGGACACCGGCAGAATATCTGCCCATAAAAAGGAAAAAAAGAACATAAATCCAAAGGGAGGAGCCAGTTTTCTGCTGATTTGCATGGCGGCGCCGAAAAACAGCAGGAAAAAAGCAATCATGCACAGATAACGGATCTGGGCGGTGTGAAACAGGTATAAAAGGGGGCGCAGCAATACCTGGATGCCGTTCCAGCGGTAGCCGCTGTCCTGATTCAGCAGGCTGTTCCAGAGTGTGGAATATTCCGGATTGTGAGGAAGAAAAGAGCTGGAATGCTCCAGAATCCGTTCTTCCGGTATCCAATTTGCTGCAAACAGCAGAAAAAGGAATAAAATAGTCAGAAAAAAATGTAACTTGCAAAAAGAAAGAAATTTATTTGAGACAGATTTCATGATTAATACCCCGAATCTTTTGCTTTTGTTGCTTGCACGTTGTATTTCTGGTAATGTAAATTACATTACTAGTGTAACCTAGTTTACATTACATCAGGCAGGAAAGCAATAGATGAAATGGAAAATATGTGTAGAAAAACCCCTTGTTTTATGGTATACTCACTAAGAATCAGTGGGAAAACAACATAATATTTGGTTTACAGGTAAGAATAAGAACTGGTAAGGAGGACAGGAACATGGCGAGAAATACAGGGAACCAGACAGAATACAGCAGAAGGAAAAAGAAGAAAACCAACCGGAAAAAGCGTCAGCAGAGGAAGGTTATACTGGCAATACTGGCGGTAATCCTTGCATTAATTGGACTGGCAGCGGCCTATGTCTGGAGTAAATACGGAAAGATGGGAAGAATTGACATCAAGGACAAGGATGTTAAGATAAATGATTTGTCTGTGGATACAAAAAAAACATTGGACGGTTATGACAATATTGCGCTTTTTGGACTGGACAACCGTTCCACCGGCAATTTTGAAAGAGGAAACAGCGATACAATTATTGTGGTGAGCATCAGTAAAAAATCAGGCGAAATTCGAATGGCTTCCGTTTATCGGGATACGTATCTGGATATCGGAGACAACACCTTCCGCAAGGCCAATGCAGCTTACGCCAACGGCGGGCCCAAGCAGGCCATTGAGATGCTGAATAAGAATCTGGATTTGAATATTACGGATTATGTCAGCGTGGATTTCAGCGCGCTGGTGGACGCTATTGACGCTTTAGGCGGCATTGAACTGGATATTACGGCGGAAGAGGCAGAATGGCTCAACGGCTATATTGTGGAAACCAACGAGGTAACCGGCCATAACAGCGGCCCGGTGTCGCCGGGAGAAAATGTCCATGTGGACGGGGTGCAGGCCACTTCATATGCCAGAATCCGTTACGTGGGCCTGGATTATCAGAGAACGGAGCGTCAGCGTACGGTGATTACCAAGATGTTTGAAAAGGCAAAACAGTGTGATTTGATGACGTTAAACGCTCTTCTGGACAAGATGCTGCCCCAGATTTCCACCAGTTTAAGCCTGACAGAGATGCTGGGGCTTGCGGGAAATATCACCAAATATCATATGGGAGAGAATACGGGCTTTCCATTTGATAAGGCAACGCCAGGCAATGTGGGAAGCGCCGGAGATGCGGTGGTTCCGGTGAATCTGGCAGAAAATGTGAAGCAGCTTCATGCTTTTTTGTATGACAATGAGAACTATACGCCTTCAGAGACAGTTCAGAGCGTCAGTGCAGCCATTCAGTCCAATACCGGATATTAATATAGGAACAGATAAGTTGTGCCTGCGGTATCCCTTCGGGGAGGCCGCAGGCAATTTTGTGTAAAATTTATGTAAGTTTCTGGCAGATGGTTGTGCGGGAGAAAAAATTATGATAGGATAAAAAACGACCCGAGATGACAGGATGTACAAAGAATTTTGAACAGAAACGGAGTGTACAGAGATGAAAACGTCAAAAAGAATGGCGGCAGCCCTTTTAGCGGCATGTATGATGATTACTTCCCCTGGAACCCAGGCATGGGCGTATCAGGGAGAGAAGGCTTCATCCGAGCCGGCAAAACTGGAACGCAGGCTGAAAGACACAGAAGAAATCACGGATGAGACAGTACTAACGAAGAAAGATACAGGAGAAATCACAGATGAAATAGAATCACCTGCGCAAGATACCAAAACAGCGGAGAAAGCTGCGGAAGAACCGGGTATTTTAAACTTTATTATGCAGGAAAGCGAATGGATTCAGACGCCGGGCATACAGAATATTGCAGTCAGTCTGGGAGAAGAAGGAAGCGCCCTGGAGTCTGCCATGCTTTGGTATCAAAACCGGACAACCGGACAGGAGCTGACCGCTCAGGCAGCGGGAATTGCCGGCAATATGGCGCGTTTTTCCATGGAGTACCAGAGTGAAGATTCGGCAGGAATTTACGAACTGACGAAAATTACCTGGGAGCAGAACGGCAGGTCTTACCGGGCGGTTCTGGCTGAAACCGATATGGAAGTGGTATACGGCGTCAATCAGGCCGTGGAAGCTGAGCCGGATGAACTGCTGCTGAACCAGGAATTGTTAGAAGAAGTAAAAGCCAGCGTAGTGACCATGGATGAAAACGGCAATCCTGCTTCTGAGGACAGCGTTGCGGGTGTTCTGGGGAACACAGAGGGCAATTTGGGCCTTTCCCGCAAATTTACAACCCGGGGCGCAAAGAACATGGTGATTATACTGGACCCGGGCCATGACAGCACCCATTCCGGGGCATCCTACCATGGATACAAGGAACAGGATCTGGTGCTGAAAATTGCCAAATACTGCAAAACAGAGCTGGAGAAATACGGCGGCATCACCATTTACATGACAAGGGAAACACAAAGCTGCCCACATGGAGGGAATATTGTGGATTCCGGAACCTGCAATGCCAAACGGGTGGAATTTGCCGCAGCCAAGGGCGCAGATGTTTACGTAAGCTTTCACTTAAATGCAAGTGCAAGCAGCAGCGCCAAGGGTGTTGGGGTGTATTATCCCAACAGCAATTACCGGCCGGCCATCGGCGCAGAAGGGAAAGGTCTGGCAACCTCAATTTATCAGAAGTTGGCTTCACTGGGACTTTCCACCTGGGCCACGGGAGTTTTAATCCGCAATTCAGAGACAAATACCCAGTATCCGGACGGTTCCCTGGCAGATTATCTGGCAATTATCAGAAGAAGCAAACTGGCAGGTTTTCCGGCAGTGCTGATTGAACATGCATTTTTAAGCAATTCCGGAGACGTCAGCAAATTTTTGAACACAGACGCCAAGCTGAACAATCTGGGAGTTGCAGACGCCCAGGGGATTGCAGCCTATTATGGATTGACGCTGAAAGGCGAGGCGGATGAAAATGAAAAGGACGCGCCGGAGATTTCCTCGATTCAGTCCAGAAGCAGCACGCAGCTGAGAATTATCTGGAATGAGGTTCCCGGTGCAGTGTCCTATGAGATTCACCGGAGTACGGCGGAAAATGGAACTTATGCCCCTGTGGGAACCACAGCCAAAACCCAGTATGACGACGGCACAGCGGCGGCAGGAACATATTATTATTATAAGGTATGCGCGGTATTTGAAGATGGGGAACAGTCGGAGCTGTCCGGCGTTCATGCAGGCAAAACCCTGACGCAGCCAAGCATTACAAAAGCAGTGTCCGTATCAAACGCACAGGTGGATCTGGCATGGAATCCGGTTGCAGACGCAACAAAGTATGAATTGTTCCGCAGTGAGGCGAAGGACGGAACTTATACCAAGATTGCCACGCTGAAATCGGGGAAAACTGCTTACAGCGATAAAAATGTCAAGGCCCAGACTACATATTATTACAAGCTCAGGGCCAGAGGCGGAGAGAAAACCGGCTACAGCAGTTATTCTGCCGTTTATTCCGGCTGGGCGGTAAAGAAAACGAAGATAGAAAGCGTAAGCTCCAAGACCAGCACTTCCCTGGAGATAAAATGGAAGAAGGTTTCTAAGGCATACGGGTACCGGGTGCAGAGAAGCGCCTCCAAAAACGGCAGGTACAAAACCGTTGCTACCATTAAGAATGGAAATACCACGAAATATGTAGATAAGAAATTAGTAACCGGAAAAAAATATTATTACAAAGTACAGACCATGAATCGGGTAAATAAAAAAACAGGTTACAGCGGGTACTGTAAGGCAGTCTCAGGTTCTACCATTACAGGAACCACCATGGTATATGCAAGATCTAAAAGCAGCGCCAGTATGGAAGTATCATGGAACCGGGATTATAAGGCTACAGGCTACCGGATTAAACGCAGTACCTCCAAAAAGGGAACTTACCAGGTGATTGCCAATATTTCCGGAAACAAAACGGTGAAGTATACGGACAAGACCATTTCCACCGGAAAAAAATATTATTATGCGGTGGAAAGCGTGGTGAAGAAAAACGGCGTATCCAATTACAGCGGCAATTCCAAACCGGTGACTGCAAGAAATCTGAAGCGTGTCTCGGGCATTGCCATGGAGACAGGCGAGTACGGGGTGGTTTTAACCTGGCTGGATGTGATTGCAGCAACCGGTTACCAGATTATGCGCAGTGAGGAAGAAGGCGGGCCTTACCGGGAGATTGCCAAGCTGAAAACGGATGAACCCGGCTATTCTGACACTACGGCAGTGGTGGGAAACAGGTATTATTACAAAATCAGGCCCTATCGGAGCGGAAAATATACAGGATACGGAAGCTACACAAAAGCATTGGAAAAATGGGTTTTGGAGACGCCTGATAATCTGACAGCGGCTTCCCAGTCCGGGCAGATCAAGCTGTCCTGGGGAAAAGTGCCGAAAGCCGTGGGCTATGAGGTATTTCGGAGCACAGATGAGGAAAGCGGTTATGAGAGCATTGGAGAAGTAACCGGCAGAAGCGTATGCACCTATACAGATGACACGGCTTTGCCGGAACAGGTATATTATTATAAGGTAGCAGCCATCGGGGACAACGGAGAAGCCACCGGCAATGGGGACGAAACAGATCCGGTGTCCGCACAGATTGAGAGCTGAACAGGAAAGGAAGAATGAAATGGGCTTGGGAAAGAGCAGAAAATATGCGGCAGTGCTGCTGACGGCTGCCATTCTTTCCGCTGATGTTTGCGGAGCAGGCAGTACGGTCTATGGGGCGCAGCCAGAAACACAGACACAAACAGACCAACAGACATTAAAGGACAGCGAGCCGGAAAATACACAGAACCCGGCAGAAGCAAAACAGGATAAAACGAAGGTTCAGCCGGAAGAGAAGCCGGCAGAAGCAGAATCAGAACAACCGGAAGATAAGCCGGAGCAAACGGAGCCAGAACAACCGGAAGAGAAGCCGGCAGAAGCAGAATCAGAACAGCCGGCAGAGAAGCCGGAACAAACGGAACCGGCAGATACCGGGAAGGATGCAGCAGAAGAAGCAGTACAGGAGAAAAGACTGCAGTCAGAGCTGGATGAACTTTCAGAAACTCCGGCTGCAGAGGCAGAGAATCCGGAGGAAGAAGCAAATATTCAGGCCGAACAGGCATTTGCGGAACTGCTGAAAGAATATGAGATGTACGGAACTCTGACAAATGATGTCACATTCCCCATTTATCAGGAGCCCTCCCTGGAATCAGCAGTGATACAGGAGCTGTCCAGCGGCTGGCAGGTAAGGCTGACGGGCGTAAAGATTCAGGCTGACGGAGTATGGTATCAGATTGCTTTTGCCGTATATGATCAGGAATACAGCGGGTATACTCCAGGGGAATATGTGATCACCCAGGACGACAGAATGACAGAATGGGAAGAGAAGTATCTGAACGGGGGCATGGAAGCCAGAACCTTTGCCAGAGGAAGCGCAAGGGGAAGCACCCAGTTATCTGCCTTTCCGGCCAGTTATCAGAGCGCCATTCAGAAATTGATTCAGGCCCATCCCAACTGGACCTTTGTGCCCATGAACACAGGACTGGAATGGGCGGAAGTTTTGGAAAATGAGATGAGAGACAGCGTGAATCTGGTGGAAACTTATCAGCCGGACACCTGGAAATCCACCGCACCCAAAGATTACGATATGAGCACCGGCAAATGGATTATTAAAAACGGCACCAACTGGGTGCAGGCATCGGAATCCATTATCAAGCATTATTTAGATCCCAGAAACTTCCTGACGGAAGATTCTGTGTTTCAGTTTGAGCAGCTGACTTACAGCAGTTACCATACAGAATCCGGCGTGGAAAAGATTTTAAGCGGAACCTTCATGAGCAATAAGAAGCTGGAGGACGGTTCCGGCGGCGGAATTACCTATGCCAAGGCATTTATAGAGATTGGGAAAGAACTGAAGGTCAGCCCCTATTTTCTGGCCAGCCGCGTGCGTCAGGAGCAGGGAGTAAAGGGGGATTCTTCTCTGATATCCGGCACCTATCCCGGCTATCAGGGATACTACAATTACTTTAATATGGGAGCTACGGGAATCGGCATTGACGTGATTACCAGCGGATTGACAGAGGCCAAAAATGCAGGATGGGACACCCGTTATAAGGCATTGAAGGGCGGAGCTGAAAAAGTGTCATCCAAATACATTGCCCGGGGGCAGGATACCTTTTATCTGCAGAAATTTGACGTGGACGCTTCCTACGACGGCCTGTACTGGCACCAGTATATGCAGAATCTTTTAGCGGCAGACAGCGAAGGACGGGCAGTACGCAAGGGTTATGCAGAGATGGGAGCCCTGAACAATAAATTCGTGTTTAAGGTTCCGGTGTACAATAATATGCCCGCATCTCCCTGTCCCAAACCGGAAGCGGATCTGAGCAAACCGGTTCTGAAAGCGGAAAAGAGCGGATACGGCCTTGTAAAGCTGTCCTGGAATGAAGTTGCAGCAGCCCAGGGATATCAGATTTACCGTTCGGAAGGCAGCGGAGCATATAAAAAGATAAAAACCATCAGCAATGCAGGAACCCGTTCTTATGAGGACCGTTCGGTGGTTCCGGGAAAAGTGTATAATTACAAAGTCCGGGCCTACTTAAAATTCAGTGAAGGGAACAAATATTCCCCATATTCTGAGGTAAAGACGGTTAATCTTACCATTCCTGCCACGGAATGGAGTAAATTTAAGATTAAAAATTACAGAACCATTGAGATGTCCTGGAAGAAAAAATCCGTGGACGGCTATAAAATTTACCGAAAAACCGGAAGCGGCAAATATACCTGCATAGCAACCATTACAGGCACCAGTTTCAAGAATACCACAGTGAAACCGGCAAATACCTACATGTACCGGGTGCGCGGGTATGTATCCGTAAACGGAAAGCTTTATTATTCTGCTTATACCCCGGTGAAGCAGGCAGTGCTTAAAATGGCGAAGCCCCAACTGAAGAAGGTAAAGGTTTCCGGCGGAAAAAAAGTGAAAGTAACCTGGAAACGGGATTCCAAAGCAGACGGCTATTACATTTACCGGGCCACATCCAAAAAGGGCAAGTATAAGAAGGTTAAAACCATTACCAAAAATAAAACTGTAAGCTGGTCTGACACCGGCATTACCACCGGAAAGACATATTATTATAAGATCCGTTCTTATGTAAAAACGTCATCAGGAACGAAATCTTCCGGTTATTCCAGTGTTTTAAATGTAAAAACTGCATTAAAAACACCGGCGGTTACCTCCATTACCGCTTCTTCCAAAGGCCGGGTGAAGCTGAAGTGGAGCAAGGACGGCAATGCAGCCGGTTATAAGATTTACCGTGCATCCTCCAAAAACGGCAAATACAAAGAAGTGAAAAAAATCACAAAAAATACAACCCTCACCTGGACGGATAAAACGACCAGAGCGGGGAAAAAATATTATTACAAAATCAGAGCCTATTCCATTAACCAGAGCAAAGTGAAATATTCCGCATACTCTGCGAAAAAAGGCATTCGGGTAAGCGAATAGGAATCGTAAAATTTCACAATGTCTGAAGTTTGCAGTCTGACGGTTTTGAGAAGCGTGAGGAAAGAGGAATGAAGATTACACCCTATCGGATTAAAAAGGGAATCAAATATTTCAGGCATTATGGGGCGAAGGCGTTTTTTAACCGTCTCCGGGATAAGATGGAGCCGGATCAGGTGCCTTACGGCCCCTGGTTTGAAAAGTACAGGGCAAAGGAAGAGGAACTGGCGCGTCAAAGGAGGCAGAGCAGGAAACTGCCCTGCCAGCCTTTGATCAGCGTGGTGGTTCCCTGTTATCAGACGCCGGAGAATTATCTGTTGGAAATGATGGATTCTGTGCGGAAGCAGTCTTATGAAAACTGGCAGCTTTGCCTGGTGGACGCAACGCCTTCGAACAAGGTGGAGACAAAGGTTCTGGCCTATTGCGAACGGCATCAGGAACAGCGGATTTCTTATAAACATCTGGAGGAAAATCTGGGAATTGCAGGAAACACCAACGCAGGCATTCAGGAAGCCCGGGGAGAATGGATTGGATTTTTGGATCACGACGATTTGCTGGCGCCGGAAGCATTCTACGAGATTGCAGCGCTGATTAATCGGGAGCCGGATGTGGAAGTGATTTATTCAGACGAAGATCAGGTGGAGGAAACCAGACAGGGGCTGAAACATAAAAAGCCCCATTTTAAACCGGATTTCAGTCCGGATTTACTGTGCTCCAACAATTATATCACTCATTTTCTCTGCGTGAAGCAAACCGTACTGCAGCAGGCAGGAGGATTTCGGAAGGAATTTGACGGCGCCCAGGACTATGATTTTATTCTCCGCTGCACAGAAGCGGCCAAAAAAACCGGCCATGTGCCCAGAGTTCTGTACCACTGGCGGGTGCACAGCAATTCCACCGCAGACAATCCTTTAAGCAAAACATATGCATATGAGGCGGGGCAGCGGGCCCTGGAGGAACATCTGGCAAGGACAGGGAGAAAAGGAACTGTAGAGCAGCTTCCCCATTTCGGTTTTTACCGGGTAAATTATACAGTGGAGGGAGAGCCTCTGGTGTCCATTTTGATTCCCAATAAAGATCAGGCCACAGTGCTTCGGCGCTGTCTGGAATCAGTACAGAAATCTTCGTATCAGAATTATGAGATTATTATTATTGAAAACAACAGCACAGAGCCGGAAACCTTTGCCTATTATCAGGAAATCTGCGCAGAGGGGAGACTGCCGGGCGGCCAGAGAATCCGCGTTGTGGTGTGGGAGCAGGAATTTAATTACTCTGCCATTAACAATTTCGGGGCGTCTTATGCAGAAGGCAGTTATTTTATCCTGCTCAACAATGATATAGAAATCATCACCCAAAGCTGGATCGAAGAGCTTTTAGGCAACTGCCAGAGACCGGAGGTGGGGATTGTGGGTGCGCGTCTGTATTATCCGGACAATACCGTGCAGCATGCCGGAATTGTGGTGGGAATTGACGGAATTGCAGCTAACATGTTTCCAGGGCTTCCCCGGGGCCGGGAAGGATATTACCACAAGGCGGCCATACAGTTGAATTACAGCGCGGTAACGGCGGCTCTGATGATGGTTTCCAGAGAAGTGTTTGAAGAGCTTCATGGATTAGAGGAAGAGCTTACGGTGGCCTTTAATGATTTGGATTTTTGTCTCAGGGCCGGGAAAGCCGGTTATCTGGTGGTGTACAATCCCTTTGCGGAGGCGTACCATCACGAGTCAAAGACCCGGGGCGCAGAGGACACCGAGGAAAAACTGCGGAGGTTTGGAAATGAAATTGAATTTATCCGCACCCGTTGGATTGATCTTTTAAAACAGGGAGATCCTTATTATAATCCTAATTTTTCACTGAAAAAATGTAATTATGCATTAAAACCGTGAGAAGGGTCAGTTCATCAGAACTGCAGCGAACAATCTTATCGTTTCGTCCTTAATTCAGATATTGGAACTTCGCTGCAGTATTAGAACTTGCCCTTTTTCCCATTCAATGCTACAATAGAGTGAATTGAATTTGGAAGTTAAGAAAATACAGAGTTGATTGTGAGAAGAAACCTATGATGAAAGTATTTATCTGCCCGGAATGCGGCAGCATTACAACAGTATCCAGGAGGAAAGGAATCAGCTGCCATAAATGCGGAGGAACGGAAATGATTCCCTCCAAGCTGACTTTTACGCAGTATACGGATATGGACGAGAAGCAGAGAAAGGACTACTCAGACAGCTGGCTGTACATACGGAATAAAATGAATAATCAGGACAGCAAATAGATACCTGAATGCCATATGGCAATATTAAGGAAACCCTAAAAGATACCTGAATGCCATATGGCAGAATTAAGGAAACCTTAAGATTGTATCCATTGTTTTCCTGGGGCAGAATTGTGTAAAATAATTCCGTATACTTTGGATAATGAGGACGAAAGATTATGTATAAGAGACAGAAAAAGAGCTGGGTAAAACATCTGGACTTCCTGATTGTGGATATTCTCTGCCTGGAGATTGCTTTTTACAGTTCCTGCCTGATCCGTCTGGGAAATATAAGAAGGCTGCCGGTTCTGCTTGATTATTACAACCGGCTGGCAGTTGTTCTGCTGTTGGTGGATATCTGCGTTGTATTTTTCTTTGAGGCGTATACCGGAATCCTGCGGAGAAATAAAGTGCAGGAATTAAAGGCGGTTCTGATGCACTGCTGTATTGTGTTTGCAACTGTTACCGTCTATGTATGGGCCACCAAGCAGTCGGAGATTTATTCCAGGCAGGTTATTTTGGGGTTCCTGGGCATTGCGGTGGTCATCGAGTATTTTTCCAGGTGTCTCTGGAAAATCAACATCCGGCAGCGGATGATCAAGGGAAAGAAATTTTCCCAGCTGCTTGTGGTGACGGAAGAGTGTTATGCAGAGGAATGCGTGTCAGATTTTCAGCATGACCGGTATAAGGAATTTGAAGTGATCGGCGTGGTGATTGTGGACAAGAACCGGATTGGAGATGAAATCTGCGGCGTTCCGGTGGTGGCCAGCGCTGACAGTTTTCTGGAATATGTGCGCGTCAATGTGGTGGATGAAATCTTTATCAACGGAAATACCAGAGAGAGCAGCGAGGCTCTGGCCAATGAGCTGTTGGAACTGGGGCTTACCGTCCACTTTAATCTGGTGCGGGAATCCAGGCTGATGCCCAATAAACTGGTGGAACGGTGCGGAAAATACATGGTATTGACCACCAGTATGAAAATTGCAACCACCCGGCAGGTGTTTATTAAGCGGTGTATGGATATTCTGGGGAGCCTGGTGGGGCTGTTTCTGACAGGAATTGCCTTACTGGTCTTTGCGCCGGTGATAAAATATCAGTCTCCTGGGCCGATTTTCTATGAACAGACCAGGATCGGGAGAAACGGCAGGAGATTCAAATTCTACAAATTCCGTACCATGGTTGTGGGAGCGGATCAGATGAAAGAAGAACTGATGGAGCAGAACGAAATGGATGGGCTGATGTTTAAGATGGAGGACGATCCCAGAATTTTCGGCATTGGAAAATTTATGAGAAAATATTCCATTGATGAACTGCCTCAGTTCTGGAACGTGCTGAAAGGGGACATGAGCCTGGTTGGGACAAGACCTCCCACGGAGGAAGAATTTGTGCAGTATGAGCTGCACCACAAAGCGCGGCTTGGCATCCGTCCGGGGCTTACCGGTATGTGGCAGGTCAGCGGCAGAAGCGATATTAAAAATTTTGAAGAGATTGTGGCACTGGACACCCAGTATATTTCCAACTGGACCCTGGGAATGGATGTCAGAATTTTATTTCGGACCATAGGGGTGGTGCTGACAGGTAAGGGATCGTCATGACAGATATTTCAATTACAATCGTAGCGTATAATAATGAAGAAGATGTGAGAAATGCGGTATGTTCCATTCTGGAATGTACCGCTGTCACTATTTCCAGGAAGTTATATCTTGTAGACAACAGCAGTCAGAAAAATTCCCTGAAAGAACTGGAACAGGAATACCCGGAGGTCACTTATCTGAATCCCGGGAAAAATCTGGGATTCGGCGCCGGCCATAATTACGTGCGTTCCATGCTGGACTCTAAGTTTCACGCCATTGTCAACCCGGATATTATTCTGACCCAGGACAGCCTTTCGATTCTGATGGATTTTATGGAGCGGATGGAATGCAAAATGGCAGTTCCCAGAATGACAGATGAAAAGGGAACGCTGCAGGCAGCCTACCGGCGGGAGCTGACGGTTTTAGATATGGGAATCCGCATGTTTCTGCCGTTTTGTTTCAGGAAACGGCAGGCTTACCATACCATGCAGGATATGGATTACCAAAAACCATTTCCGGTGCCCTTTGCCCAGGGCAGCTTTCTGGTTATCAGCACCGAATTATTTCAGCAAATCGGCGGGTTTGACCAGCGTTATTTTATGTATATGGAGGATGCGGATCTCTGCAGGCAGGTGAATAGACAAGACAGCCTCTGGTACTGTCCCGATACCACAGTGATCCATAAATGGGAGCGGGGTTCCCATAAAGATAAAAAACTGATGAAGATTCATATTGTATCCATGATACGGTATTTTCAGAAATGGGGGTGGAAATTGTGGTAGAAAATCCGCAGAAGGGAGCAGTCCGCGTTTCCGTCGCCATGGTGACCTATAACGGGGAACCTTATCTCAGAGAACAGATGGACTCTATTCTGAACCAGTTGGGAGAGTTGGATGAACTGGTGATTTCCGATGACGGATCGAAAGACCATACCCTTGAGATTCTTCGGGAATATCAGGCAAAAGACCCGAGAATCCGTCTGTGTTCCGGGCCTGGCCGGGGCATTAAGAAAAATGTGGAGCATGCGGTTTTAAAAACAGAAGGAAATTATATTATTCTGGCGGATCAGGACGATATCTGGCTGCCGGGGAAAATAGATAAAGCGCTGGAGGCATTTGAAAAATCAAACGCCATGGTGGTAATCCACGACGCCCGGGTGTTTGCAGGAGAAACCCCCGGCAATATTGTACTTGAATCCTTCTATCAATTCCGCAGTTCCGGAGCAGGTATTTGGAAAAATATGGTAAAAAACAGCTATATCGGATGCTGCATGGCATTTCGCCGGGAATTGAAGGAGCTGATTCTGCCCATTCCGGCTCAGATTGAAATGCATGATCAGTGGATTGGGATTCTGGGAGATTATGCGTCTGGAAAATCTTGTTTTCTGCCTGAAACGCTGTTACTCTACCGCCGTCATGGAGATAATAATTCCAGTATGAAACATTATGGAATTGGTAAAATGTTACGAAACCGTCTGGTGTTTTTCCGTTGCTTTTTCGTGAGAATTGTACATTTTCGACAGAAAAGGCATGGGTTTTTGGGAAATTTCAAGAAAAATAACGGTTGATAAATGGCTTGAAATATTATAAGATAAGTCATATGTATAAAACGTGCATAAAATGCAGGACGGATGAAGGATTGAAAAATCAAAAACAGATAGGGTGAAGGTATGGCGAATCAGAGCAGAACACAGGGGCGAAAGCCCATGAGTAAAAAGGAGAAAAAGAACAGAAGAAGAAAACGGAAAATCATTATTGTCATTATTGAATTGCTGATCCTGGCAGGCGTACTGGTCTGGATTTGGTTCAACGGGAAGATGGATAAACTGAATACGGACGTGACTTTTAAAGGGCAGGATGTGAGAGTGGAGCTTCCGGAGGAAACCCAGGACGTTCTGGGAGAATACACCACCATCGCGTTGTTCGGACTGGACAACCGGGATGAGAATTCTTACAACGGAGGAAATTCCGACGTTATTATGGTAGCCAGAATTGACAAGGATACCAAAGAAGTGCGGCTGGTGTCCGTTTACCGCGACACATTTTTGAAAATGGCGGATTTGAAGAATACGGATGCATACAGCAAGGCCAATGCAGCCTATGCAGTGGGCGGGCCGGAGCAGGCAGTGCGTATGCTGAATACCAATTTGGATCTGGATATCCAGGAATATGTTTCCTTTGATTTTTCGGCAGTGGCGGAAGCAGTGGATATTCTGGGCGGCGTAGAGGTTGAGATTACCAATGAAGAGGCGGGACACCTGAATAATTACTGTGTGGAAACGTCCAAGGTTACCGGCAAGAGTTATTCCTCCCTGCCGGGAGCGGGAACTTATAACCTGAACGGCGTGCAGGCTGTTTCCTTCGGCAGAATCCGTTACACCGCGGGAGATGATTTCAAGCGGACGGAACGGCAGCGTCTGGTTGTGGAGAAGATGGTGGAAAAGGCACTGGCCTCTGATGTGGGCACCATCAATGAGCTTATCGACAGTGTGTTCCCTAAGATTAAGACCAGTCTGTCCAAATCAGAAATACTCAGTCTTGCAAAAGACGCGTTTAATTATAAAATGGGAGAGAATGCCGGATTCCCCTTTGACATAGAGAATGAGGTGGTAAGCATTTCTTATCAGAAGGGCAGTCAGGACTGCGTCATTCCGGCGGATTTAGCTGCCAATGTGAAGCAGCTTCATGATTTCCTGTATGGAACCACCAGTTATCAGGTGACCGACAGTGTGCAGAGCATCAGCGACGAGATTGTGTACCGGACGGGAGTGCGGGCGCAGAAAGATTAATAACAGGAGGATTTCATATGTGTGGAATTGTAGGATATATCGGAGAATCACAGGCAGCGCCTGTTTTGTTAGACGGCCTGTCCAAGTTGGAATACCGGGGATATGACTCAGCGGGAATTGCCGTATACGATGGAGAAAACATCCGGGTACAGAAGGCGGCAGGACGGCTGAAGGTGTTGAGTGAGCTGACCCATGACGGCGCAACTATGCCGGGAAGCTCCGGGATTGGACATACGCGGTGGGCAACCCACGGGGCGCCTTCCAATCAGAACGCCCATCCCCACTACAATCAGGCGGAGACGATTGCAGTTGTACACAATGGAATTATTGAGAACTATCTGAAGCTGAGAAAACGGTTGGAAAAGAAAGGATATCAGTTCCAGTCGGACACCGATACGGAAGTAGTGGCTCATCTTCTGGACTATTATTACAAGGGCGATCCCGTTGAAGCCATTACCAAGATTATGCACAGGGTAGAGGGTTCTTATGCCCTGGGAATTATATTCCGGGAGCATCCCAAACAGGTATATGCAGTCCGGAAGGACAGCCCCCTGATTGTGGGCCGCGGCAAGGACGGAAACCTGATTGCCTCTGATGTGCCGGCGGTGCTTAAGTATACCAGAGAGGTATACTTTATCCAGAATGAGGAAATTGCAGTTTTAACGAAGGAATCCATAGATTTTTATAATGTGGACGGAGAGGATATTCAGAAGGAATCCACCACCATAGACTGGGATATCAATGCGGCGGAAAAAGGCGGCTATGAGCATTTTATGTTAAAAGAGATGTATGAGCAGCCCAAAACGGTGCGTGATACCTTAAATCCCAGAATTAAAGACGGCGCCATTGTGATTGAAGAGCTTGGCATGAGTGAGGAAGAGATCCGCGGAATCCGCAAAATCCACATTGTTGCCTGCGGCTCTGCCTATCATGTGGGCGTTACCGGCAAATATGTCTTTGAAGGCATGGCAAGAATTCCGGTGGAGGTGGATCTGGCATCGGAATTCCGTTATCGGAATCCCATTCTTTCGGGAGATGAACTGGTAATTATTATCAGTCAGTCGGGAGAAACAGCGGATTCTCTGGCTGCTTTAAGAGAAGCCAGGGATAAAGGGGTAAAGACCCTTGGAATTGTCAATGTGGTAGGCTCCTCCATTGCCCGGGAGGCTGATAAGGTCATGTATACCTGGGCGGGGCCGGAGATTGCCGTGGCCACCACCAAAGCGTACAGCGCCCAGTTGATTGCGGAATACCTTCTGGCGGTGAAATTTGCACAGGTACGGGGCCAGATAAGCGACGGGGAAGTGGCGGCATACCTGAAAGATTTGCAGAAGCTTCCGGAGCAGATAGAGATGCTTTTAAGCAATAAAGAGAGGATTCAGCATTTTGCCAACCGCTATATTGCGGCCAAGGACGTATTTTTTGTGGGAAGGGGCATTGACTATGCCATTTCTCTGGAGGGCTCTCTCAAGCTGAAGGAGATTTCCTACATTCATTCTGAAGCGTATGCGGCAGGAGAATTGAAGCACGGAACTATTTCCTTGATTGAAGATGGAACGCTGGTGGCGGCAGTGGTAACCCAGGAGGATTTGTATCAAAAGACCATCAGCAATATTGTGGAATTAAGCAGCAGAGGCGCCTTTGTACTGGCGGTGACCAATGCGGGGAACCATGAGATTGAGAAAGCGGCGGACTATGTGATTTACATTCCGCTGACCAATAAGTATTTTACCAATTCTCTGGCAATTATTCCGCTGCAGCTTTTCAGCTATTATGTGTCTGTGGGCAAGGGCTGCGACGTGGATAAGCCCAGGAATCTGGCCAAGTCTGTGACAGTAGAATAGAAACAGAGTGATGAAAGGGACTGTTCCGAAATCCGGGGGCAGCCCCTTTTTTATCACGTTTTTTTAAAATTGTTGTCACATTTCTGTCACAAATATTCCGTAAACTGCTTAATAGAAACGAAGCAGAGACAGACGCTGATTCAAAAGCGAAAGGAGAAGGCATTATGGATAACAATTTTAATGGAAATAATAACAGCGATAACAATAATAACTCAGATTCCTTATATTCATACAGTTATCTCAATCAGGAGAACCAGGAACGCAACCCGAATTATTACGAGAGACAGGAAGCCAATCAGCCGTTCACAGGAAATGAGAGAACTTACACAGCAGAACAGCCTGCAGGGAATGAGAGAACTTTCATCGCAGAACAGCCTGCAGGCAATGAGGGAGCCTATACCGCAGAGCAGGCTCAAGGCAATGAGAGAACTTATATTGCCGGAGAAGCTTCGGGCAAAGCTCAGGGAGCGCAAAGAGATGACAGCCAGTTTTACAATAGCGGGCAGTCCCAGGCTTCTTACAGCAGTCAGTGGAACCAGACTTCAGACAGCGGAAAGCAGAAAAAGAAAAAACAGAAATTTTCCGGAGAAAAGAAGCCGCATGGCTTTGGCGTGACACTGGGAAAATGCGCGGCCCTGGCGTTGGTATTCGGACTTGTTTCCGGTACGGTGTTTTATGGAACGGGACTTGCTTTTGAATATACCAAAGGCTCCGGAGCTGCAAAGCTGGAGACTACTGCAGGAGAAAACGGCAAAACAGACGGCACCACTTCAAGCGGTATTTCCGGAACCGGCGTCAGCACAGCAACCACCATTAATGATGTGACTGACATTGTGGAAAATGTAATCCCATCCATTGTATCCATTACAAATATGGGGCAGCAGGAAATGGGAAGAGATTTCTTCGGCCGCTCTTATATGCAGGATACTGAGAGCGCAGGCAGCGGAATTATTATCAGCCAGACAGAAAAAGAAATCTACATTGCCACCAATAATCATGTGGTAGCCAATTCCAGTCAGCTGACGGTGAACTTTGTGGATGACCAGTCTGTGACGGCAGAAATCAAGGGAGCAGACCCAAGCACTGATTTGGCAGTAATTTCCGTGAGAATTAAGGATATTCCGGCAGAAACACTGGAAAAAATAAAAGTAGCGACCCTTGGCAATTCTGAGAATGTCAAAATGGGTCAGAGCGCAGTGGCAATCGGAAATGCCCTGGGATATGGACAGTCTGTGACCACAGGAGTAATCAGCGCCCTGGATCGGGAGGTAACCGTACAGGATGAAAATACAGGAGCATCCATTACCAATGCCCTGATTCAGACCAGCGCGGCAATCAATCCCGGAAACAGCGGAGGCGCGTTGGTGAATATGAACGGAGAAGTGATTGGAATTAACTCTGTAAAATACAATGATACCAGTGTGGAAGGCATGGGATTTGCAATTCCCATTTCTGCAGCGGAGCCGATTATCAATGACCTGATTACAAGAGAAGTGGTAGACGAATCAAATTCTTCATATCTGGGCGTATCCGGACAGGATGTGACAGACGATTTATCAGAGAGTTTTGGAATCCCGGAAGGGCTGTACATTACTATGGTACAGGAAAACAGCGCTGCTGAAAGAGCAGGAATCAGGAAAGGAGACGTTATTACAGAATTTGACGGAAGAAAAATTCAGTCCATGGACGGTTTGAAAGAAATGATGCAGTACTATGCGGCAGGAACCGAAGTGGAGATTATCATTCAGACGAATCAGAACGGAGAGTGGCAGGAACAGAAGGTCACTGCAGTGTTAGGGAAAAAGAATAGCTGATTTTTTCTTTTAAAATACAGGAAAGTATGGTAAAATAAATACAAAAAACGAAAATGCCAATCTGGAAGAATCCGGATTGGCGTTTCGGCTTACAAAAGAGATTGCAGAGAAAATTGCTTTTGCGGCAGAAATAAGCCGGGAACTGCAGAATGGTCAGTTCCAAACAGGGAGGTTTCTGAAATGAGAAAGAAAAAAATCGTAATTGCTCTGGGACATGATGCATTAGGCACCACATTGCCGGAGCAGAAAAAAGCTGCCGGAAGAACGGCCCGGGCGGTGGCGGATTTTATCAGAGAAGATTATCAGGTGGTGATTTCCCACAGCAACGGCCCCCAGGTGGGGATGATTCACACGGCAATGGCGGAATTTTGCAGGATTTACCCGGAATATACGGCAACGCCCATGTCGGTATGCTCTGCCATGAGCCAGGGATACATTGGCTATGATTTGCAGAATGCCATCCGTACCGAGCTTCTGAACCGGGGAATTTACAAACCGGTGTCCACAATTCTGACCCAGGTCTGCGTTGATCCCTATGACGACGCGTTTTACCATCCCACCAAGGAGATCGGCCGTGTGATGACAGAGGAAGAAGCAGAGGCGGAAGAGAAGAAGGGCAATCATGTGGTGAAAACCAAGACGGGATACCGCAGAATTGTGGCTGCGCCGAAGCCTGTGGATATTGTGGAAATTGACGCAATCCGCGCATTATTGGAAGCAGATCAGATTGTGATTGCCTGCGGCGGAGGGGGAATTCCCGTGCTTGCCCAGGGACACAGGCTGAAAGGAGCAAGCGCCGTAATTGAGAAAGATTCTGCGGCGGCAAAGCTGGCAGACTTGATAGACGCGGACCGTCTTGTGATTTTAACCGGAGTGGAAAAGGCATGTCTGAATTTTGGAACCGGCCAGGAGGAACCTCTGGACGAAATGACCACGGCCCAGGCCAGAAGCTATATAGAAGAGGGACAGTTTGAAGCGGGCACCATGCTGCCTAAGATTGAAGCCGCCATTGAATTCATTGGAAATTCCGCAGTGCGCAGCGCATTGATTACCCGGTTGGAGCCTGCCGGGGAGAAAATGAAGCGAAATACGGGAACCGTAATACGGAAATAATTCCCGAAATAATAAAATCAGGAAAGGAAACTGTTATGAAAAATTTAAGAAAAACAAAGATTATCTGCACCTTAGGGCCATCCACAGACAAAGGCGAAGTATTGAAGCAGCTGATGTCAGAGGGAATGAATGTGGCCCGGTTTAATTTTTCCCACGGCACTCATGAAGAACAGGGAGAAAGGCTGAAGCAAGTCAGGAACATGCGGGAAGAGCTGAATTTGCCGGTGGCAACCCTGTTAGATACCAAGGGGCCGGAAATCCGCCTTCGGGATATCAAAGACGGCAAAACACAGCTTGAGGCAGGCCAGAAATTTACCCTGACGACAGAAGAAATTCTGGGAGATAAGGACAGAGTTTCCATTACGTATCAGGATTTGGTGAAGGATGTGGCGCCGGGATGCAGGATTCTCATTGACGACGGCCTGATTGAACTGGGAGTGGACGAGGTTACAGATACGGATATTGTCTGCCATGTGGTAAACGGCGGCATGATTTCCAATAAGAAAGGGGTTAATGTCCCAAATGTGGAATTGTCCATGCCCTATATCAGCGAAAAAGATTACGAAGATATCCTGTTCGGAATTGAAAATGATTTTGATTTCGTTGCGGCCTCTTTCGTCCGTACGGCAGATGACGTACTGGAGATCCGCAAGATTTTTGAAGAGAAGAACTGTAATAATATCAATATTATTTCCAAGATAGAAAATATGCAGGGCGTGGAAAATATTGACGAGATTATCCGGGTATCCGACGGAATCATGGTGGCCAGAGGAGATATGGGCGTGGAGATTCCGTTAGAGGACGTGCCGGTGATTCAGAAAATGATTATCAAGAAAGTTATCGACGCCGGAAAACAGGTAATTACCGCTACCCAGATGTTAGATTCTATGATGAAGAATCCAAGACCCACCCGTGCGGAGGCTACCGACGTGGCCAACGCCATCTATGACGGAACCAGCGCGATTATGCTGTCCGGAGAGACGGCGGCAGGTCTCTATCCGGTGGAAGCCTTAAAAACCATGGTGAAAATTGCAATCCGCACAGAGCAGGATATCAATTATACCGCCCGTTTTAAATCCCGGGAGAATCTCAGCAATCCGGATATTACCAACGCCATTTCCCATGCCACCTGCACCACGGCAAATGATTTGAAGGCAGCGGCTATTATCACAGTAACCCAGTCCGGCAAAACCGCCCGGATGATTTCCAAATACCGTCCGGACTGTCCCATTATCGGCGGAAGCATGTATCCCAAGGTATGCCGCCAGTTAAACCTTTCCTGGGGCGTTACGCCTCTGCATGTGGAACTGAAAGACGATGCGGACGAATTGTTTGATCATGCCGTAGATGCAGCCCAGGCGGCAGGACTTGTATCCATGGGAGACATTACAGTTATTACAGGCGGCGTTCCCTTAGGCGTGTCCGGAACCACCAATATTCTGAAAGTTCATGTGGCAGGCCATATTCTGGCTACCGGAACAGGCGTCAATGACAAAATTGTGTCTGCAAACCTCTGTGTCTGCAAAAATATCCAGGATTTGCGGAGAGATTTTAAATCGGGAGATATCATTGTTGCCAAAGAGACAAACAATGAGATGATGGAGCAGATTCGGTACGCTTCCGGCCTGATTGTAGAAGACGGCGGTTCCAATTCCCATGCTGTCATTGCAGGGCTGAGTTTGGATATCCCGGTAATTACGGATGCAGAGTACGCAGTTTCCATTTTAAAAACAGGGGCCTATGTGACCCTGAATGCCAAAGATGGAATTGTAAGCTGCAACCAGTAATTTTCCAGTCAGGGAGAATAAGGATGAAAAAATATAAATTATGGCTGCCGGTCTTACTGGCTGCGGTTCTGGCCTTTGGCGGCTGCGGCGGCAAGGGACAAAAAGCCGGAGGAGACGTATCTGATAAAACTGAGACTCAGGAGAATGGCGGGAGCTTCGAAAAACAGGAGACCTCCGAAAACGGGCCGTCAGAAGAAGAAAACAAGGATTCAGGGAATCAGGCTTCAGCGGAGGAAAACAAGAGCTCCGAAAACGGGCCGTCAGAGGAAGAAAACAAAGCTTCCGGGGATCAGGCTTCAGCGGGAGAGCCGTCCCCGGGACCAGCATTAAATGAAGAAACTGTGGTGCGTGCCAGAGAGGAAGTGGTAACAACTTCTTCTGTAAACATCCGGACCGCGCCTTCTACAGACAGCCAGGTATATCAGACTGTGGCCCGCAGAACAGAATTAATCCGCACTGCAGACGACGGAGTCTGGAGCGCTGTTGAAATCGACGGAAAAGAGTATTATGTTTCTTCAGAATATCTGAAATTAAAATCAGAAATGACAGACAACGGATATCTGGTAGTCATTGACGCAGGGCATCAGGGAAAGGGCAACAGTGAGCAGGAGCCCATCGGCCCGGGAGCTTCCGAGACGAAGCCCAAGGTGGCCAGCGGAACCTCCGGCTGTGTCAGCGGCCTGAATGAATATGAGCTTACCCTGACAGTGTCCCTGAAACTGCAGGAGGAACTGGAGGCCAGAGGCTATCAGGTGATGATGGTCCGCACCAGTCATGATGTGAATATCAGCAACAGTGAGCGGGCGGCAGTTGCCAACAATGCAGGGGCAGACGCATTTCTCCGGATTCATGCCAATGGTTCTGATGACAGCGGCGAAAACGGCATTCTCACCATCTGTCCCACCTCCGGCAATCCCTATATGGGCAGTCTCTACAGTCAGTGCAGGAGCCTTTCGGAATGCGTACTGGACGGGGCTGTCAATGCCACAGGAGCCAATAAGAAATATATCTGGGAAACGGATACCATGAGCGGCATTAACTGGTGCACCGTTCCGGTTACCATTGTAGAGATGGGCTTTATGACCAATCCGCAGGAGGACAGCCGAATGGCGGAGGATGGATATCAGAGTCAGCTTGCGGCAGGGATTGCGGATGGCGTGGACGCCTATTTTGGGAATTAAGTGTAATTATGGGAAATTCCCGGTATGGAACACGCCGCTTTGTTTAAAGGAGAGCATGATATGAAAAAATATACAAAAATCCCACGGAGCCTGTCTCTTCTGCTGGCGGCAGTTTTGCTTGCCGTTGGCTGCAGCGCAGGAAGCATGACGGTGCATGGGGCGCCGAAAACCACCCGGATCAAACTGAATTACAGCAAATATACGATGGCGGTGGGGGATAAGCGTACCTTAAAGGTGACATCCGTACAGCCTGCGGGCGCATCGAAAGATGTGGTCTGGCGTTCCTCCAATTCAAGCATCGCCAGAGTAAAGAAAATGCCCTACGGCGGAAAAGTCTATGCCAAAAAGAGCGGGACTGCCACGATTACAGCCAGATCCAAAAGCAATTCCAAGATTAAAGCCTCCTGCAGAATTAAAGTCTGCAGGGCAACGGAAAAAATAGAATTAAAATCCAAAAAATCCTGCACCCTGAACATGGGGGAGACAAAGCGGCTGAGCGTAAAGACAAAGCCGAAAAATCAGCCCGTCATCTGGAGGACCTCGGATCAGAAAGTTGCATCTGTTGACAGCAAAGGCAAAGTGACGGCGGTATCCCGGGGAACAGCCACTGTCACAGCCACATCCGGAGGGAAAACGGTGAAGGTGTCTGTAAAAGTAGAAGGGAACGGCCATCTGGTGGTGATTGATGCAGGCCATCAGGCCAGAGGAAACAGTGAGTCAGAACCCATCGGCCCCGGAGCGACTGAGCGGAAGCCCAAAGTAGCCAGCGGAACTTCCGGATGTGTCACAGGGCTCAGCGAATATGAGCTGAATCTGATGGTTTCCCTGAAATTGCAGGCAGTTTTGCAGCAGCGGGGATATGACGTTTTGATGATACGCACCAGTCATGACGTGAATATCAGCAACAGTGAACGGGCGGCCATTGCCAATCAGGCGGGGGCCCATGCCTTTATCCGAATTCATGCCAACGGCTCCTCCAACAGCAATGAAAACGGCATTCTGACCATCTGCCCCACCCCAGGAAATCCTTACATGGGTCATCTGTACAGCCAGTGCCGGAGACTTTCAGAGTGTGTACTGGACGGGGCTGTCAATGCCACAGGGGCCAATAAGAAATATATCTGGGAAACGGATACCATGAGCGGGATTAACTGGTGCACGGTTCCGGTTACCATTGTGGAGATGGGATTTATGACCAATCCGGATGAGGATCGCAGGATGGCGGACGACGGGTATCAGAATCAGCTGGCGGCAGGAATTGCAGATGGGGTGGATGCGTATTTTGGGTATTAAAAGCATAAATGCAGCAGACAGGAGAGCAGAATGAAACATTATTTTAAAATAGAAAAGTTTGGAAAAATTGAAAGCGCAAAGATAGAGACTGCTCCGCTTACTTTATTTGTGGGAGATAATAACAGTGGAAAAAGTTATCTCCTTTCTCTTCTGTGGGCTATTTATTCTGCAGATGAAACGTCTGTCCTTTTTTCAGGCTTGCCGGAACTGGAATGCAGCGCTTATACAGAAGTCTGCGGAGATATCAGTAATTTATTGCAGAATTCGGAAGAAGAACAGGCGATAGAAATATGTTCCGCTGAATTTTTGGAAGTGTTAAATGCTGCGTTAGAGAAAAATAAAGACAGATTTGTAGCGGAAATTTTCAATTCCGGGCAGGTGACGATTCAAAAACTTTCTGTAGAAATACAGGAGGAATTTGTCCTGCGCATAAAATGTGAGAAGAAAGAGAGACGCATGGAAATTTTCATTTCCCAGCCTGAAGGAAGAAGTGGGATTTCATTTCCCTTCGAGATGGTAGAAAAGAGCAGGGAATTTATAGTCAGCTTAATTTGCAGAGATATTTTATTAGGGCTTTTGAAGGGAAAAAGAGCTTATTGCAAAGACTCCAATGTCGTTTATCTTCCGGCGGCAAGAACAGGCTTTATGTTGGCAAAAAATGTAATCAATAAAGTGGGACGTCAGATGACCTATGATGTATCCGGTTTTTATGAGACAGAAAGTGAAGTGATGGAACCCTTTACCAAACCCATTATACGTTTTTTGGATGCATTGGAAAGTTTATCTTTGGGCCATAAATCAGAGTATGAGGAAATTGCGGCATGGATAGAACAGAAAATGGCGCATGGAAGTGTTCAGTATGGCAGCGAAGCAAACGGAAGTGAAATCTGCTATGTTCCAGATGGAAGCAGAACAAGCCTGCCTTTGCGCAGAAGTTCTGCCGTGGTAACAGAGTTAACTCCGTTATTGCTGTTGCTGAAATATAAGCGGAGACTGAAAGCTATTTGTTACGAAGAACCAGAGATGTGCCTGCACCCGCAATTACAGCAGGAGATGGGCAGGCTGCTGATACGTCTTGTGGGCAGCGGAATTTTTATGATTGCTACGACACACAGTGACATTATGATTCAGCATATCAATAATATGTGCAGGCTAAGTGAGAGGAATGTTCCAGGCGATTTTATGAAAAATCTGGGATTAGTTCCGGAGGATTTGATTAATGCCAAAAACGTGGCTGTTTATCAGTTTACAGATAAGGGAACTTCATCTTTAGTGGAACAGATACTTCCAGTCAGTGGGGAATTTAGAGTGGAGACATTTACAAATGCGCTGATGAAGATGTTAGAGCAGACATCAGAAGTTCAGGAATTTGAGGGGGAATAAAATGATTCCGTTGCATATAGAGGAAAAACTGCAGATGTTCCAATGTGAGAAATATGTGGTTTTAAGGGAAAAGGAACAGAAGGAGTTGGTGGAAAAGAGCAGGAGCGGAAAAGTAAAACTTACATTTACTGCATTGGGTGATACATTGATCCTGCTCTCTCCAGAATGTAATGTGCTTCCCTATTTGGATGAAAAACAAAAAGGGGCGACCTCCTGCGCGGATATTTTTATATACAGGCGGAGGGACGAGGGAACATGGGATTTGCATGTCATTGAGTTTAAGAAAACCATCAATACAGCATCTCTTGGAAAGTCAAGATGGCAGTTTATAATGGGAATTTATAATGCCCGTGCCGTTGCAGCGTTTTTGGGAATGGAACTGGAAAACATCTATTTATATTCCGGATACCGGAAAGATACCTTAGCTGATATGGAACATGCCTCCCTGATTGCGCTGCGTGCCAGCAATAACAGCAGCGCGTTAAAAGAAATAAAACAATGGAATAGCGGGAGGTGTGAATTAATATTGGATGGAAACAGCAGGGTTTTGGCCCTTCAGAAAATTCAATTGGATCAGGACGGGGAGGGGAGTCTTTCTATTTAACTGCATTTCACGCGATTTGCTCTTTCCGCAATGTGTTCCATGTAGCAGATATATTCACTTATCATAAAAACCTGTTCAGCAGACTGTCAATTCCCAGAAGCACAAAGGAAAGCAGCCCCCATCCCATAGAAAAACATGCCCAAAGCAAAACTAAAAGCTCCGCCAGATCTGGTTTCCCGGAGAACCATAAATATCCCATAGGAAGCAGTATCAGCAGGCCGAAAACAGTGGACAGCAAAACGCCCGCATAACCCAGATACGTCAGCTTTCCCATATCACGTTTCAAAATATCCTTTTCACACTGCATCAGCGTAAAGAACCGCTGATAAGGAGATTTTGCAGGGAAAGCTTTTACATATTTGTGCCCTCCCCGATAGGCTCTGTATTCGCATCCTGCAGACAGGGAAAAATACGAGCCGGCAAGACAGAAGGTAAGTTTGAGAATTGTAAGAATCATATGCAAATCTTTTCATGCCCCAGCAGCCATTCTTTGATATCCAGTCCTCCTGCATAGCCCACAAGGGCCCCGGTGCTCCCAATGACCCGGTGGCAGGGAATCACAATCATAATGGGATTGCGGTTGTTGGCCATGCCTACGGCCCGGCAGCCTTTGGGATTCTGAATCTGAAGAGCTATTTCTTTGTAGCTGCGTGTCTCTCCATAGGGAATCGTACACAGCGCATCCCAGACTTTTCTCTGGAACGGGGTGCCAACAGGCTGCAGGGGAAGCGTAAAAGCTTTCCGTCTGCCCTGGAAATATTCTTCCAGCTGCGACTTTGCCAGGGCAATCAGCGGCGTGTTCTTTTGCTCGGCCGAATCTATAGGGCGCTTGGCCGGTTTGGATATTTTTTCGGATAATTCCAGACCTGTAATCGCACCATTTTCCTCTGTCACCATCAGAATTCCCAGAGGGGAAGAATAATAATCAAAGTATTGCATGGCATGGCTTCCTTTCTTTATTATTAGCAATTAGTTCTGAGTGCTGTCTTTTTTCTTATACGAATCAGTATACAATAATATTCAGGAAAAGAAAAGGAGAATGTACAAATGAAAACTGCAGATTTAGAAACGTCCAGGGAATGCAATATCAGAATCCGAAGGCAGTTAGAGCAGCTTTCAGAAGAAAAGTTTCGGCAATTCACGGCAAAGCTGCTTCCGGGAACCGAACATATTCTGGGTGTGCGCCTGCCGGTTCTTCGGAAAATGGCGAAGGAGCTTGCTAAAGGAGACTGGAGAACGTATCTTTCCAATGCCTCTGACGGCAGCTATGAAGAAATTATGCTGCAGGGAATGACGTTGGGATACGCCAAAGGAAATCTGCAGGAAAAAAAGGAGTGCCTGGAGCGTTTCATCCCCAAAATAGACAACTGGTCAGTCTGCGACAGCGTATGTTCCACCATCAAAACAGCTCAAAGCCAGCCGGAGGAAATGTGGGAATTTCTGGGGCCGTATTTAAACAGCTCCGAGGAATTCCACATCCGCTTTGCGCTGGTGCAGCTTTTGGACTATTATGTAAATGAAACTTACCTTGGAAGGGTGCTGGAGGTTGTGCAGCAGGTGAAACAGGAATATTACTATGTTAATATGGCCCAGGCATGGCTGATTTCCATCTGCTACCGGGAATTCCCGAAAGAGACGCTGCCGGTTCTGGAACGCAACGCCCTGAATGATTTCACCCATAATAAAGCGATTCAGAAAATTACGGAATCTCTGAAAGTGCCGAAGGAGGGAAAGGAGCGGGTGCGCAGGCTGCGGCGGTAAAGCGCGGCGAATTTAGGAACGGTTCTTTGGACAGAGGTCTATCAAGTTTGGAGGGAGCAGAATGGTAATAGGAATTTGTGATGATAATGAATCAGATCTTTTAAGGATAGAGAGGTTTTGCGAGACATATATGAATGAGAACGGCGTTTGCTGCCAATATAAACGGTTTTCAGAGGGTGAGGAAGTGATTCAATATTGTAAAGACCCGGAGAATCCAATCATTCATTTGCTTTTTTTAGATGTGGAACTGCCTGGTATCAATGGCATTGATTTGAAAGAAAGAATTATGAAAAATAATTTAATCTACCGCATTGCATTTATAACAAATTACAAAGAAAATGTGTATCGCGCGTTTTCCCTGAAAACAATTGGATTTATTGATAAACCCTTTGCTCAGGAAGATATCTCTAAAATGATAAATCTCATGCAGGAAGAATTAAAGGACAATATTGTAATTGAGTATACAGGATATCATGGGGAAAAAATCAATGTTCCGATAGAAAATATTTTGTATTTTGAAGCAGATGGGAGCTATACAAAAATAGTTGCCTATGGACAAAATGGCGGCGCCTGCCAATTGATATCCCAGAAGCTGGGGCAAATCGAGAAAGAGATGAAAGAGTATGGCTTTATCAGGGTACATAAATCATATCTGGCGAATGCGGCGAATATGGTTGAGGCGGGAGAAAAAATTCGTTTCAGGGACAGCGGATTAACGATTCCGGTTGGGAGAAAATATAGAGAACAGGCGAGAAAATGCTGCCTGTTATTTGGAAAGGAACAAATGAGGAAACGCTTATGATAGGGGAAATCTTGCGCTTATTGGTATATCTATTTCTGGAAATCATGAATTGCTTTCTGGCTTACGTTTTGTTTTTTGGCGCAAAAGTCACAAGTTCCAGGAAAAAAATTATATTTTGTATAGGCAGTTTACTGATGCTCCATTGCTTTATTTTAATTGCATGGGATATGGAGGCTGCCAGCGCAACCCCCATGTTTACGATGATTCTGATTCCGATGTTTCTGTTTGAGGTTTTTGACATCCGTTATCTGTATATTTATCCTTTTGTTGCACTGGCGTCTTCCATTTTAGGAATCAACGCGTCTTATTTTCTGGAAATTGCTCTGGAACTGCCGGTTTCTGAGATTATTCACGGAAATTGGTATACAGTGATATGTCAGAGTGTGCCGACGATTGTGATGTTGATGATATATCTTTTGATTAAATTGAGAAAGTGCAGGCCTTTTCAAATTAATCTGGACTTAAAGCAGTATATTGTTCTTTACGCAGCCGCAATTGGATTGTTTTTTATGGTGGCGCCTATGCAGAGCATAGCAGAAGGCGATTTTGATGAGTGGAATATCAATGCTGTTGGAGCTGCTTCCTCTATTGGCTGTACGGTGCTTGTTTTTGTTACGATATGGCAGGGAGTTTCGGTCAAAAAAGAAACTGAACAGAAAGAAAAGAGCGTCATGTTTGAGAAATATCTGAGCATCCAAAGGGAATACTATGAAAGTTTACTGTATCAGGAAGAAAGAATGAGGAGATTTTACCATGATATGAACGCGCATATTACAGCATTGCAAGCCTATGCGTCAAACCAGGAAATAGAAAATCTGCAGATATATTTAAGCAGAATAAGCTCAGAGTCAGCGATTGATTATGTACATAAATTTACTGGAAATAAAATTGTGGACGCGCTTATTACAAAGCTGAAAGAAGATGCGGAGCAAAAAGATATTTTGTTTGAGGTTCAGGGATATTTGCAGGAAGAATCGGCTGAAAAATCATATGATTTATGCACCATAATTTCAAATCTTCTGAAAAATGCAATAGAAGCCTGTGAGGAAATAGACGTTCCGGAGAATAGAAACATTTCCTTAAAAGCAAACATGTATGAAAAAAGAATCTGCATCATTGTAAAAAACAGCGTAAAAGAAAGAGTGAAATTAAAGGAAAAATTTCCGGTAAGAACAAGAGAAGCCGGCATTTATCATGGCTTGGGATATGGAAATCTAGAAGCTACGGTTCAGAAGTATGATGGCATAATCGAATGCCGCGCGGATGAAAAAGAATTTGAAGCGGAAATTGTAATATAAAATGTATGCAGAAAAAAGCGATTTGTGTCGTTCATGGGTGGAAAAGTGTCGTTCATGGAACATGAGTTGCTTTTTTTGTGTAAATATAATATCGTTTGAGTCAGGAAGTGAGGTGATTAAAAATGATATATATTCTGGATTGGGATTGGAACTTGAAATTGTTTAGATAAGTCTATACTATACCCTTTAGTTTTAAATGGGGTATAGTATAGAATAAATATTCAATGGATTAATATTTTTTAGGAGAATAGAATATAGCAACAGTATAGAGTGAGGGGGTTCATAGAAATGAGAAAAGTAAGTCATTTTATTCAAAACTGTGAATGGAATGAAATTTTGAGGATTTTTGGGGATGGTCGTAACAATACAACTAGAAAACAATAAGTGTTAAAGAGGGAAAATGATTAAATACATACAAATTAGACAAATTGTTGCAATTAGTCTAGTACTCCATCTGGCCAGAAATTACAGTTGTGCTCTGCCTGCTCCGTACCATTGTGGTGTTAAAATTTCTAGTCGATGGAACATATCGCCGTCAAAATTGTGCTTTGCAATGGCACGAATCATGCAAAGCACAACTGTAATTTCTAACCGGATGGAGTGCTAGTGCGTTATAGAATTGGTGCTATGACATGCTAAATTGAGAAAATCGAAAGGAGGTGAAAGTTATGGCAAATCAGTTTGAAACAATTGAGGAACTTCTTGGAAATGAGACAGAACCAGATATGAGACACTGTGTATGGATGGAGTAGTTTTTATGTTATTCATGTGTGAGGAATAGCAAATTATTCAGTGAATGGGGCTGTCGGGAAATGGTAAATTTCTACAATATATAGCTGTGAACCGTTAAATTTCGTAACAATATATTGTATGTAAATTTCATTTTCCGACAGCCTCATTTTTGTTAAGGATTTTTAATTTTTTAGGACGCTTGGCCAAATAAATTTTGACGTGTTATTTACTCAAACTTACCTTGGGGATTTCCGATGGAAATCCTTGAGAATATTGTATAATTTAACCATAAAAATGGTACATTGACAATAAAAAGCACTGCTCTATGGTATCATAAGATTAGCCAAAATTCAAATCTCACTGAAGAAGAGCGCCTGATTTTATGATACAACATAACGGAGCAAAAGAAAAACCCATCACGAACTTAACATGAGTTTTATTGCCGCCATCAAGGAACTTGACATAAGCGGGGATGTAGCCTTTATCGGTATCTAGGCTGCAAGAAGCTAAAAAGTTAAGGAAAGGAATATGGTGCTTAAATTATTTGCATCATGATTGAAGTGTATGAAGAAAGATTATAATCTATATTATTCTAGTAGAATTATAAGTGGAATAGGAGATGCGCTACAGGATATTGCAGTAATTACAATAATTGCGCTATTTACTAATTCAGCGGCTATTTCTGGACTTGTTGTTGCATCAAATGCATTGGTAAGAATTATATGTTCTCTTTTTGCAATTAGTAACACGTATGTGAAAGATTGTAAGAGGGTTCTGACGTATTTAAATTATTTATATGCGTTTATTACAGGTTTGTTTTATGTGTTTTTAATATTTGATACTCCATTACTGGTATTGAAAATAAGTGTTGTATCTTACGAAACAATATGTAGTTTAATCTATACTTTTTATAAAATATATCAAGATATGATAGTAAAGGAAGTGTCAGATAACAATGAAAAAATTGCAAGGTTGTATGCTACGGACAATGTAATAAAAGTTTCAACTTCACTTATATCAACAATTTTACTAATTATTATGTCTTATAAAGGATTTTTAGTTATAAATGCAATATCCTTCTTGATTTCTGGAGTTATTGTTTCTAAGTTAAAAGTGGATATGTCAATGAATAAGACACAGCTAAAGAAGAGTGGGCATTTTAAAGTAATAAATAATATAAACACCAGTTTACAACTATTATAAATAGTGCTCCTTTTGCTGAACAAGGTATTTTAAGGCTTTCATAAGGGCAGATGATTTTATTATACTTTCGCTCTTTTTCACGAAA
>NZ_JBQIOP010000034.1:0-43987 GCF_056822245.1 Petralouisia sp.
GTCGCACGGCAGGCTAAGCAAGATGGGGGTTTATTATAATCAGCAGCCTCCGCAGCAAAACAGATTATATCCCAACAACAGCAGAACAAAAATAATCAGGATTCCAAGCACTTCATTGGGCAGAAAAATCATAATCGCCATTCCCACCGCAATCCAAAATAATATAAAACCTATGAGCCGTCTCATGCCACCACCAGAAAAACGCATATATTACTATTTAATATATGCGCTCTTCCTGAAAAAATACATGTTTCAGCTTCCAGAATTCTGTTTTCCAATGATTGCATCATAAACCTACATCTTGCTCAGCCTGCCGTGCGACAGGCCGCATGGCCATCCATACTTTGGAAGCCAAAGGCTTTCATTATAAACCTACATCTTGCTCAGCCTGCCGTCCGGCGGGCCGCATGGCCATCCATGCTATGGAAGCTTTAGCTTTCATAGTAAACAAATACTCACTGTTGCTTACTCTGCCGGCACGTTTAACTGCTCTGCCAATTCCTGGGCAGCCGCCTCTTTCGCTGCTTTTTCTTCCTCCGACGGCTCTTTTCCTGATTTTTTACTGGTAAATTTGTTCACCAAATCCGGAACCATGTCGAGAATCTTGGTAATGCTGTCCTGATTCTTGATATTTACCAGTTTCGTGCATCCATTCTGCACCACCAGTACTGCGCTGGGTGTAATCTTCCCGCCCAGTCCGCCGGCTGCATTATTCTTTTTATCATGGCAGAACGCGCCGGCCCCAACGCCGAAAGACACTTCTATCAGCGGAAGGATAATGGTATCTCCGATATGAACGGCATCCCCAATCACTGTTTTGGTGGTAATAAAACTGTCCATTCCTTTAAATAACGACTGTACGGTTGTGTTGAAATTATTTTCCTGCATCATATGACCTCCTGTTAACTTCTTATATTTGCAATTAATTTTCGTACATTTCTGTCTCTGATCATGCGGATTCCTGAAATCAGCGCATGTAAAAACCTGACACGTCCGGTAATATAAAGTATCCCCTTCATATAGAAAGCCTCTGAAACAAAATCAGGCATCACAACTAATTTGGACCTTGCCCAGAAAGGCAGCAAGCTTATAGTTCCCAGCACCTTCCCGGTTTGATCCGGACTTCCCATGGAAAATCTGAGGGTTCCGGTTACCTTTCCCGGCAGATAGTGGCTCAGCAAATAGCGCACCTCCTGCATCATACATAAAAAAGCATTTTGATTAGTTTCTTCCAAAATCATGTTTTTTATGTTCCCAATCTGTTCTTTTGCCGCAGCTGCCCCGGTTCCGGCGCCGGAATGCCTCTGTCCTTTTCTGCCCGGCGTTTTTCTGACTCTTTTTCCAAAATTATGAAAAGACGATTTAATTTTATGAAATAATCCAGGTTTTTTCCTATGTTTCTTTCTTCTTTTACCTTTCGAATCATTTTCCTTAAAACTCCGGGGCCGCTGACTCTGACTGCCGGGTACTTTAGATTGTTCCGCTGTTCCTTCCGGTTCTTCCATTACTGCCGTCTGTTCCGCTGCTCCTTCCGGCCCTTCCACTGCCGCCGTCTGTTCTTCTGTTCCTTCCGGTTCTTCCATTGCCGCCTTCTGTTCTGGTAGTGCTTGTCCTATCTGTATTGCTTTCTCTCCTGCATCTTCTCTCCCGGCTGTCTGTTCTGCATTCTCTCCTGCTTCTTCTCTCCCGGCTCCTTGTTCTGCTTTTTCTCTCCCGGCCGCCTGCTTCACCGGCTCCCGGGGTTCTGCTTCTTCAGTCTTTTTCCCTTTATCCAGAGGAACTGCAATGCCGAAAATTCTGATTTTAAAAGAAATATCTCTTTCTCTGTAAAATACCCTCACATCCAGCAGATGAAACAGCCAGTGCACCGCCGCTTTTCCTTCTATCTCATCCTGGGCTTTCAGCTCCACGCGATAACGGATTGGAACCAGCAGCAGGGCCAGACACAGCAGAAGCACAATTGCCAGAAGAACGCCGATTATTTTTAAAATGATAAAAAGGATTTCCATTTATGCCCTTTCCTTTGACTCTCTCTCTGTTTTTCCAGAAAATAATCTCTGACTTGAAATGTCCCTGTTTCCCGATACACATCCATAATAATTGTTCCCGCCAGTTCTACGGCATTCTCATATCCCCTGTCCGCCCCCACAACCAGAAGCTCTGATTTGGGATAATATTTCTGCATCAATTCCCAGGATGGAATAATATCCAGTAAATTCTCCGGATTGCTGCTGAGGGCAATGATATAAATATTAATCATTCCCCTATTCCGGAGAATTTTCCGTTTTATTTTCTCTTTTTGCGCCGCAATGCCCTCTCCTGCGTAAAATTCCCGATACCAGTCCATACCATTCTCCTTGTAAGGTAAAAAGGCGCCCTGTATGAGCACCTTTTCTTGCGTGTAAGGAATGAACGGGCCGGAGAATGTATACCAGTCATGCCCTGCCGCCGTCCATTAAAAATATTTTCTGCTGCCCCAAAGATTGCTTTTCTTCAAATCCAGGTATTCGTTATAAGCCTTTTCCAATATCTGCTTCTCATTGGCAAACCGAAGCAGATGATATGCCTCGTGAAACTTATAGTAGCCTGAATCAATAAAATATTCTTCCCGTTGTGGTTTGCTGTAATAACTGTCTGCCATCATAAGATACCAGTGTACATCTTTCTCCACGGTATCCTCCGGTATGCTGAAAGTATATTGGCTCTTTCCTACATACTTAATAATCGAGGCATCTACTCCTGTCTCTTCCCGCACCTCTCTTGCCGCTGTATCCCGATACTCTTCACCTGGTTCTACCGTTCCTTTCGGAAGCACCCAGCCTTCATATTTATTCTTGTAATTCTTATACAAAAGCAAAATTTTCCCGCGAAATATTACCACACCACCACAACTCGTTGCTTCAATCATTGCAATACCTCCGATGTGGTTTTTAGAACTTTGTAATAGTATACCTCTTTTTCCATTTTCTTGCAAGAATTTTCTGAGAATATTCAAAAACTGCCCCAAACTACTGGCCAAAATACCTGTCAAACACCTGTTTTGCAACTGGAACCGCCGTGGTGCTCCCTGCCCCGCCTTTTTCCACAATCACGGTAACTGCAATTGTTCCTTTCTCTTCTGCAGAAGCATAACCGGTAAACCAGGCATGGCTTTCCGACTTGTTGTTGCTGAATTCCGCCGATCCTGTCTTTCCGAATGCCTGATAACTCTGTCCGTTTAATTTTGAGCCGGTTCCTTCACTGACCACCAGAGACATAAATTCCTGCAGCTTTCCTGCCTCTTCCTCTGTGAGCAGAGATCCGTACTGGGAACTGCGGTAGCTTTTCACCGTAACTCCTTTGTAATTTTCCGTATGATCAATCACATAGGGCCGCATCAAGACCCCCTGGTTGGCAATGGCTGAGGTGATCAAGGCCATATGCATGGGCGTTACCAGCGTTTTCCCCTGGCCGATGGCGGTCTGGGTCACTTCATCGGAATCCGAATTTTCCTTCAGCACAAAACTGCTCTTATTAAAAGGATAAGAAATCGGAAGATTTTTCCCAAACAGCATACTGTCGCAAAGCTCCATAAATGCTTTTTTATCCAGTCCCAGGCCGATATTGGCATAAGACGTATTACAGGACTTAGCAAAGGACTGCTCTAAATTCTCCGCGCCATGGACCGCATTGTCGTAACAGTGTATTTCCGTATGCTCCATAGCAATGCTTCCGGTGCATTCATAAGCATAATTCTGATAATCTGAATGTTCCCGAAGATATTCCAGGGTAGTTAAAATCTTAAAGGTAGATCCCGGCGGATACAGCCCCTGGGTCGTCCGGTTTACCAACACGGAATTGTCGCTGTCCGTATTGGAAATAATACTGTCCCATTCCGCCGCTATGGAATTCGGATCAAAATCCGGCTTGGACACCATGGCCAGAATCTTTCCGGTGGCAGGCTCCAACACTACTACGGCGCCTCTGCGATCTCCCAATGCCTGATACGCCGTCTCCTGCAACTCATAATTCAATGTGGTAATCACATTGTCCCCCTGATTCTTCTGATTCTGAATGCCGTGCAATACCTGCTCCAGAAAAAAAGCGTGAGAGCGCAGCAGACTGAAATTCCCAAAAGATTCAATTCCTGATTTGCCGTTGCTGTCATAGCCCACGGCATGGGCAAACATTCTGCCATAAGGGTAATACCTGCTTTCGCTTCCGTCCTCTCCTACTACAGTCTGGGCCAGTGTTTTTCCGTCTGCCGAACGGATTTCTCCCCGAATGACATGTTCTGCAAACGTGTCCTGTCTGGTATTATAAGGGCTGTTAATAAAGTCCTCACTCCGAAAAACCTGGAAATATACAAAATATCCCATCATCAGAATAAACATCCCCACAAACAGATACGTAATCACTGCAAATTCCCTGTTTTTTTCCCTGTTTCCATTAGTCGAAGTCCTGGATCTTTGTTCCGTGGATCGTTTCTTCATGAGAGGAGATCCCTCCTTTCTTTTTCGGACGTTTTTTCTCTTTCGGTTTCTTTTCGTTTATTATATTTTCTTTTAACTTTTTCTCTTTGGTGTGTTTATCCCCCTTTAACCCTGTTTTGCCCCGGGGCTCGTCCTGTTCCCGTTCCCGCATCAGATACAAGCCCTGAATCACGGCAAAAATAATCAGCGTACTGAGAAGAGAGCTTCCTCCGTAGCTTACCAAAGGCAGGGTCACTCCCGTAGAAGGGATAAATTTGATATCACCGCCAATGGACAAAAAGATTTGAAATCCATAGATGGTTCCCAGTCCCAAAGCCACCAGCTTATAAAAGAAATCTTTCATCTGCATGGCGATATTCAGAAACATCAGAAAGCAGCTCACACAGACCAGAATCAGGCAAATGGCAAAAATTCCGCCTAATTCCTCCGCTATAGCTGAAAAAATAAAATCCTGTTTTACTTCCGGTATTTTATAAGGCATTCCCTGATTCAATCCCATTCCGAACCAGCCGCCGGTTCCGATGGCAAACAGGGAATGGGACACCTGGTTTCCCTCATTTGCAAATACTGCCAACGGGTCCTGCCAGGCCACTACCCTCACCCGTACATGGTTAAAAAGAAAATATGCCGCAACCGACGCCGCCGCTCCGCAAATCATTCCGCCTGCAAAATAATACAGTTTTCTGGTAGCCACATAGAGCATGACCATATAGGCGATAAAGAAAATCAGTCCTGCGCCCAAATCTCTGGATAATACCAAGATAATTACATGCAGCGCTGCCACCACCGTAGCTTTCACAACCTGAATAAACTCTGTAGATTCGTAAAACATGGACGCCACAAAGAAAACAAATATAATTTTAATAAATTCTGAAGGCTGTACTGCGATTCCCGCCACGGAAAAAGAAAGCTTGGCGCCATGGGAAACCGCTCCCAGTACAGCCACCACGCCCAGCATGGTAATTCCCGCCAACGCATAAATCCAGGTAAGGCTCCGGACAAATTTCCAGCGGCTGATCAGATAAGGAATCAGCATGGTAATTGCCATAGAAACCACCGCAATGGCAAACTGCTTCACCGCATGTTTGTAAGACAGGCGGGTCAGTATCACAAAGCCAATACACATCAGCATACACATATTATTGACAATCAGCCTGGACACCCGCTTATAAAAGATTCCGTAACAAACCTGCACCGCAGTAAAAAATATTACCTGCTCCAGATAAAATTTCAGCAAATCCTGATTTTTGGTAGCCAGAAACAGAACGGCATAGGCATTCAGATGAAACAGATACATATAGCCTGTCTGTTTTCTGAATTTCCATGCCTGTTCTTCCAAATCCACATTTTTCTTCAATGAGGAAAAACATTGCCAGGTATACAGCGCAAAAAGAATAATCATTGTATACTTGGATGTTTCAGTAATTAAATGTACCATAAACTATTCTACTCCTCGTTTCCAGTGTCCGTTGGTATAATCCTGCAGATATTTTTCACGGCTCTCTCCCCGGGAGGACAACGCCTGCCTGTAACACGCAAAAATCTGTTCTGCTTCGGCTCTGTTCTCCGTAGTAAAGGATATTCTGACTGCCTCCGGCCAAAGCAGCTCAAGCTCTGAAAGATGATGCAGCAGAGACAGAGGACTTACATTATAGATAATATTGTAGCAATCGCTGCATTGGTTCCGCACCGGAAATAATTTCCCATAACGATCCTGCATCTGCAGCACACCTGCTTTGCCATCGCACTTCAACGTATTTTTATGTAGGCACTGGCTGCTGATCATCAAGGGCTGCCGGCCATAGAGTATGATTTCCTCTCTTTTACAGTCCAGTTTCTTTAACTCCTTAAGGTTTAATTCCACCGGAAGGGTCTGATGCATCAGGTTTAATTCCTTCCAGGCGAAAACTGCTTCCCGGGAGTAGCCGTACAGTTGATAGTCTCCCTGTATACAGAATTCCGGCTCCGCAGTAAAACCTTGCTGCTGCCTGGACTCCTCTCCCTGAATAGAACGAGCCTCCGTTTTCAGATTCTTCAAAGACTGCATCTCTCTTAAAAACTGCACTTCTTCCAGATTCCGCACCAGACATCCGTCCAGAGCTCCCGCCAGTTCATTCCAATGACTGGAAAACCAGCCGGCAGTTGTTTTACGGAAAATATGGGGAAGGGCCAGAAAACATTCTTTTCCCGCTTCCCGGATACGTGCAGAATACATCTGCAGTTGTTTCGGCAAAGTCTCTCTGGGACAGAAAAAGGATTCCAGATAAATCCGGTCTGTTTCCGGCTGATTTAACGCAGCCTCCGCCTGTTCTGAAGTTTCCGCCAGAACATGAAGTTTAAATCCAGCTTTTACTTTATCCCTATGCTGTTCTGGTTTTTTCTTCTCAGCCTCTATCATATCATATTCCAGTTTTTTCTTCTCAGCCTCTATTATATCATATTCCAGTTTTTTCTTCTCAGCCTCTTTAGTTGTGCAAACTTCCGGTTTTTCCTTCCCATCTTCCGCTTTTTCTGAAAAAGTTGTCCTGCGGTACTGGTCCAAAATTGCCGTCTGCAGCCGCTCTAATCCGCCTCTGCGGAGCTGATTCAAATCTCCCACCGGAAGAAATACGGATTCTCCCAGTTCCACCTTTAATTCTTCAAACACAAAGGGGGTGTTTCCGGTTTTTTTCATCCTTTCCAAAACTGCTTCCTCCAACAACGGCTGTTTGACCGCTGACTGAACCGTTTTTCCTGTCACTTCTACCTGAATATCCTTATAGTTTAACATAAGGTAAGCCGGCGTTTCCTGATAAAGTCTTAAAATTCCTTTGATTTTTTCTTTCGGCTCCGGCAATGCTTCCTTCGGATTTTTCAGAATGTCTTTTCCTTTTTCATGAGAAGGCTTTCGGATGGTAATCATATCTTTCCCATTATGCCTGGTATAATATCCATCGGTAAATCCGCAGCGATTTCCCAAATCCATCAGACGTTTTCTGTCCTCTTCTTCCACCTGATATCCCGTGGGATCTGTCTGATACCGATCCAGATATTTCCGGTAAATGCCTGTCACGCCGGCCGCATATTCTTCCTGCTTCATCCGGCCTTCAATTTTAAAAGAATATACGCCGCTTTGAATCAGCTGAGGAAGCAGATCAATGGCGCATAAGTCCTTCATGCTCAGCAGATATTTTCCGGACTTTTCCGAAGCTTTCCCGGTTATTTCATAGGGCAGGCGGCAGGGCTGCGCGCACCGTCCCCGGTTTCCGCTCCGGCCGCCCAGCATACTGCTGAACAAACACTGTCCCGAATAACTATAGCAAAGGGCTCCATGGACAAAACATTCGAGTTCCGCTCCGGTTTCCTGATAAATATGGGAAATTTCCTGAAGAGACAGTTCCCGGGCCAAAACAATGCGGCTGCATCCTGCTTCCTGAATCAGCTTTGCGCCATAGGCCCCTGTAATCGTCATCTGGGTACTGGCATGAACGGGCAGATCCGGAAAATGATTTCGGATATACCGAAGGGCCCCTAAATCCTGTACAATCACCCCATCCAGGCCCGCTTCATAAAGAGGTTTCAGATATTCCTGAAGTTCCTGAATCTCATGATTTTTCAGCAGCGTATTTACGGTAAGGTAGAAGCGTTTTCCCCTCAGGTGAAGGTAATCCAGAGCTTCCACCAATTCCTCCTGCGTAAAATTATCGGCATAAGCCCTTGCGCCAAATTTACTGCCGGCTCCGTACACAGCGTCTGCGCCTGCATTTGCCGCGGCCTTTAAGATCGCAAGGGAGCCTGCCGGTGATAAAAGTTCTGTGTTGTTTCTGACACTTTTGTCCATAATCCTGCTCCTTAAGAGAAAAGCGGCTCAAGAAGCCTGCTTTGCCCTGAGCCGTCTTTCTCTAAATGATATCATGTGAATCCTGATGTTCCGGCAGTATCACATTCTCATCAGAAACATTCTCAAGTTCCATAGAATTCTTACTGGAATCCTGACGTTTCTCTTCGTGAGCCCTGCCGGAATCATTTGGCTGTTCTGCTAAATTCCCATTGAAATCATTCTGTTTCCTTTCATTATCCCTGTTAGAGTTATTCTGCTTCTCTGCATTGTTTCCGCGGGAATTCTTCTGCTTCTCCGCAGTATTCTTAGCGGAACCGGTCTGGGGTTCCGACACTGCCTGTCCTTTTACTTTTCCCAGCAATGCGTCCTCCAGGGCAGTTTCCAGCTTTGATTTCTGCAGCAGCAGCCTGCGGTTTTCTCTTGACAATTCCGTTGCTTCCTTCTCGCTGCTTTCCGCCTTAATCCTCAGAGAAATTAATTCATGTTTTAATTCATAGAGTTCTTTCTCTTTTTCTTTTACATCCTGGTCCAGCTTCTCTGCCTGTTCCTTTACCTTAAAATAATCGTCTGCAATGTTCAGCTCCACTAATGTAGACTTGGTTTCTCCCGGAAGGCGGCGAAACTGCTCCATTTCATCAAATTCGTTTATTTTACTATTAATATAATTAGCCACTTTCTGCAGATAATCTTCACTTTCGTAACCGCTTAATGTGTAAATTTTTCCTCCAATCAACACATCGGCACTGGTTTTCGCTGACATATATTCATCCTCTCCTGATTTAATCTGTTCCATGTGTTTCATTATAACTGATTTTTCCAGAAAAACAAATACTATTTTACAATTCCAAAATGTTGATAGGCAAAATCAGCGGCAACCCTGCCTTTTGGCGTACGGTTGATAAACCCATTTTTCACCAGATAAGGTTCATATACATCTTCAATGGTTCCCGCATCTTCCCCCAAAGACGCGGCAAGGGTATCCAGGCCCACCGGCCCTCCCTGGAACTTCTCAATCATCGTCAGCAGGATGTTACGGTCATTCTGATCCAATCCGAACTTGTCCACCTCCAACAAATCCAGCGCAAAAACTGCCACTTCCCTGGTAATCTTCCCCTCGTATTTCACCTGGGCAAAATCCCGCACCCGTTTCAGCAGCCGGTTGGCAAGCCTCGGCGTCCCTCTGGAGCGTCTTGCCAATTCAAAGGCGCCCTCCTCATCAATTTCCACCTCCAGTTTCACTGCAGAGTGCAGAATAATTGTCTTTAATTCCTCCGGATTATAGAATTCCAGATGATCCACAACCCCAAACCGATCCCGCAGGGGGGCAGACAAAAGCCCTGCTCTGGTGGTGGCCCCCACCAGGGTAAAATGGGGCAGATCCAACCGGATAGACCGGGCTGTGGCTCCCTTTCCAATCATAATGTCAATGACGTAATCCTCCATAGCGGGATAGAGAACTTCCTCCACCTGACGGTTCAGCCTGTGAATTTCATCCACAAATAAAATATCCCCTTCCTGCAGGCCGCTTAAGATCGCCGCCATTTCCCCGGGTTTTCCAATGGCAGGCCCGGAGGTGATTTTCATATGTACATTCATTTCATTGGCAATAATTCCCGCCAGTGTGGTTTTTCCCAGTCCGGGCGGCCCGTAAAACAGCACATGATCCAGAGATTCTCCCCGCTGTTTTGCCGCTTCGATGTAAATTTTCAGCGTTTTCTTCGCTTTTTCCTGTCCAATGTACTCTTCCAGCCTCTGAGGTCGGAGACTGGTTTCTATTTTCAGATCCTCTTCCTGAATCTGGGTGGAAATGACACGTTTTTCCATGAGAAAACTTCCTTTCTATCTAGGGTTAAAGCATCTGCTTTAAGGCGGCTTTCAGCACTTCTTCCACCGTACTATCCTGCGTCAGCTCCACACGGTTCACTGCCTTTAAGGCTTCTGAAGATGAATAGCCTAAAGCAGTCAGGGCCTGCACTGCTTCACTCTTTACGCCGGACAGAGAATTGCCGGTATCCTCCGCCGCTTTGGTCAGCTTCTGTTCCAAAACATCTTCCAGTTTTAACTTGTCCTTTAATTCCAGAATCACTCTCTGGGCTGTCTTATTGCCAATGCCCGGCGCTTTGGCAATGGCCTTGGCATCCTCACCAAGAACCGCAAAGCGAAGGTCGTCCGGCGTCATCACTGTCAGCACCGCCAGAGCGCCTTTGGGTCCGATGCCGCTGACCGAAAGAAGAAGCCGGAAGATATTTAAGTCATCCCGGGTCTGAAAGCCATACAGCTCCATCAGCTCTTCTTTTACATGAAGATAAGTATAAATCTTCACAGTCTGCCCGGTTCCGGTAAAATTGTCAATCATACTGGCCGGTATATGAATGTTATAGCCAATGTTGTTCACTTCAACTACAATGGTATCCTCCAAAATCTCAACCAGTTCCCCTTTCAGATAAGAATACATGGTAACTTTTATCCCTTCTATCACATAACGTTTACTGCTTCTCCGTAAAAGTAAAATCCCCGGCATTCCTTTAACTTCACATTCACAATCCTGCCGATCATTTCCTCAGTTCCAGGCAGATGCACGATAAAATTACTGCTGAGCCTTCCGGTCACCAGCGTTTCATCCTGCTCATTCACCTCTTCCACCAGAACAGGCTCCGTCTTGCCTGTGTAAGCCTCCGCTTTTTCAGCTGCAATTCGCTGCACCTCTTTTAAAAGCCTTTGGAACCGCTCCTTCACCACATCATCCGAAACCTGATCCTCTTTGGCTGCCGCCGGCGTTCCGGTGCGTTTGGAATAAATAAAGGTAAACGCGCTTTCATATCCCACCTGCTTCACCACATCCATGGTTTCCAGAAAATCCTCTTCTGTTTCACCGGGAAATCCCACGATAATATCCGTAGTTAAAGCAATCCCCGGCACCTCTTCCCGTATTTTCTTCACCAGAGACAAATACTGTTCCTTGTCATAATGACGGTTCATCTCTTTCAGAATCCGGCTGCTGCCGGACTGAAGAGGCAGATGCAGATGACGGCAGATCTTTTTTGAATCCCGCATTACTTCGATCAATTCCGGGGACAGATCCTTAGGATGCGAGGTCATAAACCTGATACGTTTAATTCCTTCGATTTTCTCTATTCTTCTGAGTAATTCTGCAAAAGTTATCGGTTCTTTTAAGTTTTTTCCATAAGAATTCACATTCTGTCCCAGAAGCATAACCTCCACAACGCCGTCTGCCGCAAGCTGTTGGATTTCCAAAAGAATATCCTCAGGCTTTCGGCTCCGCTCCCTTCCCCGCACATAAGGAACAATGCAATAACTGCAGAAATTATTGCATCCAAACATAATATTAACTCCTGATTTAAAATTATATTTTCTTTCAACCGGTAAATCCTCCACAATTTTATCGGTATCCTTCCAGATGTCAATTACCATTCCCTGCTGCGTCAGTGAGGTTTCCAGCAGTTCTGCAAATTTATAAATATTATGGGTGCCAAATACCAGATTGACAAAGGAATAACTCTTCTGCAGCTTCTCAACCACTTCCGGTTCCTGCATCATACAGCCGCAAAGAGCAATTTTCATCTGTGGATGACGTTTCTTATAAGCGTTCAGATATCCCAGACGACCCCAGACTTTATTATTTGCGTTTTCCCGCACCGTACAGGTATTGTACAGTACAAAATCCGCCTCTTCACTGTCAGACTGCTCAAATCCGATATTTTCCAGGATTCCCATCAGTTTTTCTGAATCTCTGGCATTCATCTGACAGCCGAAAGTCTGAATGCAGGCAACGGGAAAGCGGCCGTTTTGCTCTGCAAAATTCTGAACCCAGTTCCGGCATTTTGCCATGAAGTAATATTGACGAGCCGGTTCCTCTGTCGGCGGCTCTGAATTTCTGTCTATTTTATCTAAGTCGATTTCATGATACATTTTCCTTGACTTTTCTTCCTTTCCAACATATACTATACAAAAAGAAGCGGGTTTTTTACCGTACAGCTTTATGGCTCAAGCGGGGTGCTCGTTTCTTTTTTTATGTTTATGATATCGTATAAATACAGTTTTCTATTCTCAGAATGTCTTATCACCAGTTCTGCATGAAATATATTATACCGCAAAACATCATTATTTTCATCAAAAATTGGTATTGCAAATCTGGAATCATATCGATACCAGCCATATTTTGCATTTTTATCATGTTTTCTTTCCAGATTTTCCTGAAATCTTTTATTTTGGGCAATTTCTATCATCTCTGGAATTCCTTGTGCAGCATTTGCTTTTGCCTTTGCCAATGCTCCTTTTAATTTTGCAGTATAATTTGAACCAGAATATTCATCAGGAAGATCACTGCCAATATATATGATTTCTTTACTTTCTGCGATTTCTATAAATTCTCCAATATACTGTTTTAAATATTGTTCAACCTCATCCCAGTCTATGTTTCTTTTCCCTTTAAACCGAATATCATTCACAATAACAATCTGGTTCCCGTTCACATCCTTGATAACGCTTATGTTTCTTTCCATAATCCTCCCTTGTACGCTACCCTGCAATAACTTTTCAGAATCTTTTTTTACTCACACGAACGGGCAGCCGAAAGTCTGAATGCAGGCAACGGGAAAGCGGCCGTTTTGCTCTGCAAAATTCTAAACCCAGTTCCGGCATTTTGCCATGAAGTAATATTGACAAGCCGGTTCCTCTGTCGGCGGCTCTGAATTTCTGTCTATTTTATCTAAGTCGATCTCATGATACATTTTCCTTGACTTTTCTTCCTTTCTATCTAATACCGGCATTGTTCTGTAAAAGAAGAACCCCTGAATGTACCATGAATACTTTCAAGGGTTCAACTTCATATTTTCTCAAAAATTTATCTTACAACTGTTCCTGAAACCCAGGCTTGTACAAATGACGCGGAATTCCGTCTACCATAACCGGTGAAACATCACCCTGAATCAGAGGCTTCACATAAGTTACAAATTCGTCTGTCACATAAGTTCCATCCTTCGTTACCCAGTTTCTCGGCACAAGCTTTTCATCATTTGCAATCTTATGTACGTCCTTGACTGCTGTTGTGCTCTGGTAAGGATCGTCTGAAATTCTTTCTAATACTACCATCTTGCCGGTATCGCCTTCGTCGGCTGCTTTCACTGCTGCGCCGCCAACCTGATAAGCTTCCAGAATGTCCACCCGGGAAGCGGAATGGGAAGCAGAACGCTGCAATGTGCTCAGCTCAATGGCACGGGTCTTGCATCCAATTTCTCCTGCCACAAAATTAGCAAGGTAAGCGGCTGTTCCGGAAAGCTGTTTATGTCCGAATGCATCTACGAAATCCACGCTGTTTCCAAGTTCACATACATATTTCCCATCGGGCGTCCGAATTCCTTCGGAAACGGCCACTACCACAGAAGATTTCTTCTCCAACAGCTTGCGGATCTTTGCAATAAATTTCTCAACGTCAAAAGACAGCTCCGGAAGATAAATCAAATCGGGACCCATGCTGTCCTCTCCCTTTGCAAGCGCTGCTGCTCCTGTCAGCCAGCCTGCGTTACGGCCCATAATCTCAATAATGGTAACCAGTCCCTTATTGTATTCCAGGCAAAAACTATCGCAGATAATTTCTTTCACGGAAGTTCCGATATATTTCGCTGCGCTTCCATACCCCGGCGTATGATCAGTCAATGCCAGGTCATTGTCAATGGTCTTGGGGCATCCGATAAACCGTACGGTCTGTCCTGTAATAATTGCATAATCAGACAATTTCTTAATGGTGTCCATGGAATCATTTCCGCCGATATAGATAAACGCTTCAATATCAAGCTTGTTCAAAATCTCAAAAATCTTTTCATACACACCCATGTCCTCATGGATTTCCGGCAGTTTATAACGGCAGGAACCCAGATAAGCAGCCGGTGTACGTTTCAAAAGCTCTGCATCCAATTCATTGGTAATATGCTCTGAGAGATCGATATATCTTTCCTGAAGAAGTCCCTGGATACCGTGAAGCATACCATACACTTTCTTGGCTCCGCGATCCTTAGCTGTCCGATATACCCCTGCAAGACTGGAATTAATTGCGGCGGTGGGACCGCCTGACTGTCCTACGATTACATTGTGTTTCATATTTGTACCTCCAAATTTATTGTTTACGCAAACTCATAGCTTTTATTATACCAAAAAAATACCTGTTGTACAAGTATATCCTTCCTCATTTTCCTTTTAATCTTTACCGAAAAAATGCTTCGTTCCGCCAACTGTCCGCTGCAGACGCACCCATGTCTGAAAAACGGCAGTCTGCAACGCCATAATACTCAAAATACTGCTCCCGCAAATGCCGATAAGAACCTCTCGGCAAATAAAGCTTATCTCCATTATCCATCTGCATGATCTGACCATTAAGGCTCACAATATGCTCCAGATTTACAATATAGGTAATGCCCACCTTCGCAAATTCCTGGTATCCGGAAACCATTTCATAGAGTTTTGTCATCGTCATACGCAGCAAAACCTGCTCTCCTCCTGCCAGACAGATACTCTGCTGCTTTTTCTTAGCCTCACAGTAAATCATATCATTCAGGGCAATTCTCCGGATACTGCTGTCAATTCTCAGCAGCAGATAACGGCGCTTTTCCTGCTCTATCTCTTCCAACGCCCGATCCAGAACAGGAAACAGATTTTTTTCATAAATCGGTTTCAGAAGATACTGCATCGCATCCACCTGAAAAGCTTCCAATGCATGTTCCTGGGAAGCAGTAAGAAAAATAATCCTGCAGTGACTTCCCATTTCCCGCAGCTCCCTGGCTGCTTCTGTCCCCAGTTTTCCGCGCATATAAATATCCATCAGCAGCAAATCCGGCATATATTCCTCTTCCCTCACCATGCGAAGCAGGTCGTCCGCACTCTGAAAACGCTCTATCTGAAAATCACAGACTGCATACTGTTCTCTGTAAGTTGTCAACATCTGTTCTATTTTATTCAGTTCTGCTGTTTCATCGTCACAATGGGCAATTAAATACATGTCTTCCTCCCGCGTTACTTTCTAAAATTTATTTTTACCGTTTAACCCTCACTTTATCATAGGCACCAAAAAATAATTTTACAAGAATCGCACCAAAATTAACGCAAAAAACAGCTTTTTTAGCACATCTGCCATTTTAGAAAATAACACTTTTAAATCACCAAAAGTGTTCCGGCGAACTAACAGCTAACTGCGTCTAAGGAGTTCCGGAAAGCCGTCACTTCTAAAACTCCATAAGCAGTGGATTTCGCCTCCACACAATATGCCCATACACCGTTTGCTTAGTCAAAGGGTAATCCGGCAGTTCCTGTGTATCGAAATATAGATTGTTCGCTATCGCTTGCTACTGTAAAAAGAAAAGAAGAATCCCCCGGCTGCAATGGCAGACGAGGGATTCGGTCTTTTGTCCAAATGGACGCATCATTACTTTTTGCCTAATGGCGTTATAGCATATGCAACTCTTAATTGTAAGATACATTTCTTTTTTATAAAACGACGATTCTTCCCAAAGCGAACTTTTTATATTTGGATACGGACGGAACTACCGAATTGCCCTTTGACACACAAACCGGGCAGCGTTCCGGCGAACTAACTGCTAACGTCGGCTAAGGAAGTCAGGAAAGCCTTCCTTCCTAAGTCTCCGTAAGCAGTGGATTTCACCTCCACACAATACGCCCATACACCGTTTGCTTAGTCAAAGGGCAATGCGGCAGTTCCTGTGTATCGAAATATAGATTGTTCGCTGTAATTGCATGCCTGCCAGTTCCCATTGACATTAAATATTTTTCACATAGCTTCACCCATTTCCAACCTTTTTCATCCTTCTTACTTTCGAAATTGGATCATCCTCTTTCGTCACTCAATCGGATCATCAGAAAGTTCTAATTTGCCTGCCAGTTCTATCAGTTCTTTCTTGGAAAATGGGCCACTTAATACTAATTTGTATGTTCCGTTAGAAATTATCAAAGAGCCTACTCCATCATCCTCTATGAAATAACCAGTAAAACCATTTATTTCAATATCTTTTATTATCTCTGCATCAGAAGTAAGATTCTGCGGATTTTCATTTTCTTGCCAAACTTGGTTTAAATATAATATTTTTCCCTCTGAATCAGCATAATTTACATAATATTTTTTAAATTCTTTATCATACTTTTCTGACACAAATGTATATCCCTCTGGAATATTAATAAAACAATACTTTCTAAAAACAGTTCTGGAACCTATCCCCATATCACTTTTATCATTTTGAAACATAACATGATCCTCATTTTGTTCCATATTAAAACTATTTAACCAACGGATCAAAGGCTCTGATGCAAAAGAACTACCTCCTATAATCATCAGAAGCAATAAGACAATCACTGCCAACCTTCTTTTAGAATGAATAGGACGATATAATTCCAAAACAGAACCCTGCGCCCGTTTCTTTCTGTACTTTTCCTGTATTTCCGGCATCCGGAAAATTTTATACATGTTTCGATAAAACCTGAACGTAAACCTGTGCCTTGGAAGAGATTTCATACGACTGTTATATCCGTCCTTTGCAGTCTCTTCAAAAGCTAATGCCAATAATTCATCCATTTTTTATTCCCTTTCCCAAAATTATCTCTTTTTTGCATAATTTGCACATTGCTTTGTATTACTTATTGCACAAATTTTTCAACTCACTTCTGACAACCTGCAAATATTCCAGTTTGCCAGATTACTATACCCCAATTTTTGTTTCCATTTTTATTATAACAACTATAATACGCCACCCGCAACTATATTTCCATGCAAATTTACAGCAGATTGATTCCAAATTAATATCTAAGAAACATCATAAAAACCGAGAGTTTTCACTCTCGGTTCTGCATGTTCCACTTTTTAACATCATATATCTTTTCCTATGAAAAAATCTTTCCAAGAAAATCTAAAAATATAATCCCCAGAAAGCTGATAAATAAAATCAAACATCCCTTTAAAAAATCTTTCATTCTCCTCAATCTCAATAAGTTGCCAAATTACTTGCACAAGTTACTTCTTCACCGCCCACTGTACAAACTGCATATGTACGGTAAGTTCCTCTGGCAGATATAGTATGTGATTTACTCATAACCTTCATGCCTACATTTTCAGAAGTGCTAATCCAGGAAACTATGGTTTTCCAGGAGCTTCCCTCTTTTTTCTGTAATCTCATTACCATGGTAATTGTACATAACTTCTTCGCAGAAACATCTGCAATACAGTATGCCGTATTTCCTTCAATTTTGATCCCTGAACTAATAGTAGATGTATTGATATAATAAGGCTGTATCCCGCCAACTCCTCCAGCTGCATTTGTATGAGCCGCTGTGTTCTCATTTGCCGCCGCATTGCTGACCGTTGACATACTCAATACCATACACACTACTGCCAATACCATAGAAATTTTTCTCTTCATAAATCTTTCTCCTTCCATTTCTCTTATGTAAAAGTAATATTGGGTAAAACCCATAAATATAATAACAACTGAGACTGGAAAAATATGACACATTTTTAATATTTTTTATTTTTTTATTTCATCGAAGCAAGAAAAAGATATTTTTTTGACAAACATACTGAAACAAGATTTCTTCATATACCATAAAGCCAACACGCAAAAAGAAATGAAAATTCCATGATGAAAAAGAAACGAATCCTCAAACTGCGTGTCAGTACAGTTTGAAGATTCTTCTTTTGAATTTTGAACAGTAAATTAATGATTTTTCCTTTCAAAAAAGGTGCATTCTCAAAGAATGCACCTTTTCTGAAAACCGTTACCCTATCATTTTATTGAAATATCAACTGTATAGTTTTGTAATACCTTCACTTCTTGAAAAATAACAACACTTTGCATACATAATTGCTAAAACATCTCCCTTTATAATTCCAAATTAATGAACAGGTTCATCTACAAGTTCCAACTTTTCTGCTAACTCTATTAATTCTTCTTTAGAAAAACTTCCACTTAATATCAATTTATAGACACCATTAGATATAATTAAGGAACCTACACCATTATCTTCTACATAATATCCAGTAAAAGCATTCAAAATAATATTTTCCAAAGGTTCTACATCAGAAGTAAGATTTTCTGGATCACTATTTTCCTGCCAAATTTGCTTTAAATACAATACCTCTTCTGAATTAGCATAAGCAATATAATACTTTTGAAACTCCCTATCATACTTTTCTGATATCAAAACAAATCCTTCCGGAACCTCCCCCAACCGATACCTCCTGAATTCTCCTCTGTTCTCTCCTGCACTTGTCTGCTCCGTCCCATTCTGTATTCTCACATGGTCACTATTCTGCTCAACCCGAAATCCCTTCAGCCAATGTCTAATCGGTTCCGCCGCAATCGCGCTTCCTCCTATCAACATCAGTATCAGCAAAGCAAGAACAGCCCACTTTCTTTTTGAACGAATCGGGTGATATAATTCCAACAGAGAATTGCCGGAACGGCCCGCATCATTTTTTCCCGGCGCTTCCATCATCCGGACTGCCTGTTTTATCTTTCTTCGGAATTCTGCAGAAAACCGGTGCTTCGGTATATCTTGGGGACGGTTCTCATAATCCTCTTTTACTATCCCTTCCAATGCCTGCTTTAACAGCTTGTCCATATCATCCATGGTTCCCCTCCTCAAAATAATTGTTCACTCTGGGACATTTCCATTATATATTGACAATTACCCTTTCTTTTTCATGACACTTTTTCTGCAAAAAATAATATTCATGTTAGAGATGTATCAAATCAGCGTATTAGCATATAAAAGGATTGCTAAAGTTTCTTACTTATAAGTCTGAAATTATTGACTTTTCCTGATTTTCAAGTATAATATGGATAAAAAAATTGGGAGGTAGCTCATAGATGAAACCAGATAAGGAGAAATTTGGATTGTTGGCTGACACAATCTGATGCTCGCTATTTCTGTAGACACAGTATCGCAAGTTTTCTCTCTTAACCTAACCACATCAATCTTCCGATAAGCTCTTTGTCTGCTCCTCAAGTTTTAACATAAATTTATCATAATCGGACATGAAAAGCCTATCTTGTATAATACGATATTTTTCATATTCTGTTTCAGCATACAATTTGGCTTGTTCTGCGCTTATCTTGCCAGGGCCAGTCAGTATTTCCGTACCGTTAAATTCAAGAAAGCCATCCAGACGTTTTGCCCAATCCTCCATGCTCATCGGTATATGGCGTTCTGCCTGAAGTTCGGCATAATCAAGATACAAGGAAACAATCCTTTCCAAAAAAGACAGTTCCTTTTCGGTTAGATAGTTCTTTGCTATGGACACATCACTTTTTACAATTTTTCCATCAGGCGCATTTTCCCACGAAGTCAATCCCATATGTTCTTTCTGCGCGTCAGCACGCTCTACAATAAGTTCCGCCCATTTTCGGAACTGCACTGCACGCTCATTATTTACTTTAAATCCAACAGCAATAATGGCTTGAAGATTGTAGTGATTTGTTTTATATTTTTTCCCATCAGCGGCAGTTATTAAGTATTTCTTAATAACTGCCGCTTCTATTAATTCCCCGTCAACAAAAATTCTTTTTAAATGTTGATTGATAGCAGAGACTGATACACCATATAAAACGGCCATCATCTTTTGTGTCAGCCAGATATTTTCATCTTCATATCGCATTTCTACGCTGCTTTCTTCTCCACCCACCGAAGCAACATAGGTAAGATATTCTGCAGCGCTTGAACGGATTGTTATTTGATTTATTTTCTTTTTGGACATCTAAAATATTCCTTTCTGCAATATTTGCAAATATTTCTCTCCTATGCGTTTTTTGCCGTATATTCTGCCTCACTATTTCTTTTATATAGCTGTCTGAATTAAATTATACATCGCTAATATGGAAAATACAATTATTACATCCAAAACATTTGTTTCTTTTCCTATGTATAAATTATCTCCTTCCATTAAACTTTTGATTTTCTCCTTATCTGGTTTCATCCATGTATGAAAAATCTACATTATTACTCCGGCGGTTAAATATCACCAGTAAATCATTGTGCCAATAGAACAAAGAAATTATAGGACAATAAATTTCTCTGACTCTTGACTTTTCCTGACAAACCATTTATTGTATCACTTAGATAGTACAATGATACATAGAAATTGAGAGGGAGTGATCACATGCCATGGAATTTAAATTCCGATCGGCCTATTTTTATTCAGCTTATTGAAAAGATTCAAATAGACATTATCTCCGGACGGTATCCCCCCGGAGATAAACTGCCGTCTGTCCGGGAACTTGCCCAGAAAGCCTCTGTCAATCCCAATACCATGCAGAAAGCCCTTGCTGAACTGGAACGCACTGGACTGGTTTATTCCCAGAGAACCAGCGGAAGGTTTATCACAGAGGACACGGGAATGATTGAGCGGCTCAAAACAGAACTTGCAGAAGAAATAATTATGGAATTTTTAGCAGATATGCAGAAACTTGGATATCAGAAAAAAGAAACCCTTTCTCTGCTGACAGAACTAATTGAAGCAGCTGTTCAGCCGCCAGGCTGCTAGAGCGAACGTTTTATATTTGGATACAGACCAAACTACCGGACTGCCCTTTAACACACAAACTTTTATTTGGGGCAGTCCTCAGACCGCAGCCTTAAGAGTTATGCCATTCTGTTCGAAAGATACTCCACTGCCCTCTGAAATTCTCCATTCAAAGGAGCTTTCAGTTCCCTTCCGTCCGGAAACCTTATCCTGGAAGCATGAAGCAGTTGAAAGTGAACTTTCAGTTTCCGCGCAAACTGCAGGTTCACCTGCCTGTCTCCATATTTTCCATCTCCCACAACCGGATATCCCAAAGAAGCCAAATGCGCCCGAATCTGGTGGGAACGGCCGGTAATCAGATGAACCTCCAGTAAAGTATAAGCCTGATGTTCAGAGGTAAAAACTGCTTTCGGCGTGTATTCCGTTTTGATATACTTGGCGCCGGGCAGCTCCCGTCCGGAAATAACTGCCTGGTTGTTCTCCTGGTCTTTCGACAGCCATCCTTCCGCCCTTCTGGGTTCTGTCACCTGCCCCTTTACCAGACATTGATAATATTTTTCCACCGAACGGTCATTGAGCAGTTTCGCCATATCCTGCAGACCTTTCAGGCTCTTTCCCGCAATCAGCAGGCCCGATGTGTTCCGATCCAGACGGTTGCAGACAGAGGGCCGGAAGGTGCGCAGATCTGTTTCTGTAAGTTTTTTCTGGCGGAGCAAATAGCCGATGACATATTCATTGGCTGACACATCCCCTGCCGCGGCTTTCTGGGAAAGCATTCCCACGGGCTTATTGATTACCAGAATATCATCATCTTCATAAATTATATCCAACGGATTATCCGGGTACTGGCTGGAAACCTCTGATACCTTTCCGGAAAATTTCTGAAAAGTCTCATCAGACAGAAATAATTTCACTTCATCTCCCAGCATCAATTTTTCAGAGCCGTCTGCTTTCTTTCCATTCAGCGTAATATTTTTCTTCCGAAGCATTTTGTAAATAAAACTGCCTGGGGCGTCTGATAACAGCTTCTTTAAATACTTATCGAAGCGCTGGTCTTTTTCATTTTTTCCGATATTAAACATTTGAGGCATTATCAAGTCCTCCTTCTTATGCAAATTCAATTTTTCTTCTTATGGACATTCCGAATCTTCCTACGCTTACCTTTCCCCTTCGCCTCCTGCCTTCTTGGGATTTCGGTTTCGTTCCCGGGCCGAATCAGACAGTTCTTATCATAGCCAATCAAGTCCTGCCTTCCGGTTTTAAGCAGGGCTTCTTTCACCAGATGATAATTTTTCGGATCACGGTATTGGATCAATGCCCGCTGCATGGCTTTTTCGTGTGGATTGCGGGCCACATACACCGGCTGCATGGTGCGCGGGTCCAGCCCTGTATAATACATACAGGTGGAAATTGTGGAAGGCGTCGGATAAAAATCCTGCACCTGCTGGGGCATATATCCCAGTTCCCGCAGAAATTCCGCCAGTTCCACTGCTTCCTTAAGCGTGGAGCCGGGATGGGAGGACATCAGATAAGGCACCAGATATTGCTTTTTCCCAAGTTTCTGGTTCATGGCCCGGTATTCCCGGGCAAACTGGTGATACACGGCCGCTTTCGGCTTGCCCATACACTTCAGCACTTTATCTGAAATATGCTCCGGCGCCACCTTTAATTGTCCGCTGACGTGATATTCACACAATTCCTTTAAAAACGTCCGGTCTGAATCTGCCAGAAGATAGTCAAAGCGGATACCGGAACGGATAAATACTTTTTTGACTCCCGGCAGGCTGCGCAGCTTCCGAAGCAGAGACAGGTAATCCCGGTGATCGGCCTTTAAATTTTTACAGGGTTCCGGAAATAAACACTGCTTTTTGGGGCAGACTCCCTCTTGCAGCTGCTTTTCGCAGGCCGGAAACCGGAAATTGGCGGTGGGGCCGCCCACATCATGAATATATCCCTTAAAGTCTGTTTCTTTTGTCAGAATTTCCGCTTCCCGAATCAGGGATTCCTGGCTTCGGGACTGCAGGATACGTCCCTGATGAAAGGTCAAAGCGCAAAAACTGCAGCCTCCGAAGCATCCCCGGTTGCTGCTAAGACTGAATTTCACTTCAGAAATGGCTTCCACCCCGCCCAACGCTTCATAAGAGGGGTGACAGGTCCGCTGATAGGGCAATTGGTACACATCGTCCAGTTCCTGCCGGGTCAGCGGTTTTGAGGGCGGATTCTGCACCACATAAACCTGATTTGGATATTCTTCCACCAGACGTTTTCCTGAAAAGGGATCGGTGTTGCAATATTGGATGTAAAAGCTTCTGGCATAGCTTTCCTTCTCCTGGCGGATCGTTTCAAACTCCGGCAGAAACACAGCGTCGTAAATATCTTCTTTCTTCCGGGTCTTATAGACCGTTCCATCTACAAACGTAATATCCTCCACTGCAATTTGGCTGTCCAGGGCTTCTGCCAGAGCAAGCATGCTGCGTTCTCCCATTCCGTACATCAGAATATCCGCGCCGCTGTCTAACAGAATGGAACGCTTCACTTTATTGCTCCAATAATCGTAATGCCCCAGTCTCCTCAGACTGGCTTCCACTCCGCCGATTAAAATGGGCGTTTTCTTATAGGACTGCCGGATCAGGTTTCCATACACCACAGTGGCATAATCCGGCCGCCTTCCCATCACTCCGCCGGGGGTAAATGCGTCTTTTTCCCTGGGACGCTTGGAAACGCTGTAGTGATTCACCATGGAATCCATATTTCCGCCGGTTATCAGAAACGCCAGACGGGGTTCTCCATAAATTTCTATGCTTTTTTTATCCCTCCAGTCCGGTTGGGAAATAATGCCCACGGTATAGCCATGGGCTTCCAGCAAACGGCTGATAATGGCATGCCCGAAGGAGGGATGATCCACATAGGCGTCCCCGATCACATAGACAAAATCAAATTTTGCAATTCCCCGCTCTTCCATCTCTTCTCTGCATACGGGCAGAAATTTTCCTTCCATAATTATGTTTCACTGCCTTTCTAAAAATACCTGACGGTAGTCTGTAATATAATAATCCGCCAGTTTTTGCTTTTCTTCCCGCTGCTCTTTGGAAAATTCATCCTCCACTGCGCAGACCCGCATTCCTGCATGTTTTCCGGCCAGTATTCCCATGGGAACATCCTCGAACACCAGACACTGCTCCGGCTGCACGCCCAGGCGGCTGGCCGCCTCCAGATAGACGTCCGGCGCAGGTTTTCCCTGTTTTACCTCACATGCGGTCACAATTTCCTGAATATAATCTTCAAAATGAAGGGAAAGCGCCACAGCGTCCACTAATTCTCTGGAATTGCTGGTGGCAATGCCCACGGAAATCTTATGTTCTCTGCAATACTTTAAAAATTCTTCTGCGCCTGGCTTAAAGGGCACTTCGTATGTATATTTTTCAATTGCCATCCGGTTCCATATTTCTTTCAGCTCTTCTACGCTTTCCGAAAGATGAAATAGATCTTTGGTATAGACTGCCGTCTCTGTAAAACTCATCCCTTCAATTTCTCTCTGGTAAGTTTCCGGCAAAGTCAATCCCCGTTTCTCCAGAAATTCCACATCAATATCATGCCACAGCCACATGGAATCTACCAGTGTTCCGTCCAAATCAAAAATCACCGACTGTATCTTTTCCAACATTTTTTCTGCTCCCTGTATCCATATTGAAATATTCCAACCCATATCCGCTGGGTCTGTCTGTAATAAGAAACTTCCTGATTTCCCTGCTTACATCTTCAAATTCTGCTTCTTCTGTTTCGGAGGATTTCGTTTTCTCTTTTACTTTTTCTGTCAATTCTTCCTCTGTGGAAAGATTCTGATACTCTGCAGTTTTTACAAAAGCGATGTGCTCTTCCTCCACTCCCACAGCCTTTTTCAACAGCTTTTCCATCAGTCCTTTTTTCTTACCCTTGGGAATCACCGGATTGTTTGCAATCTTTTTTGCCTCTGCCATAAAACTTCCCATTTTATTCAATTTCAGCTTTTCCACATCTTCTTTTGTCCTGCAGGACTTTAACTGCCGCTTATAAGCCTCCCGCTCCTGTCTGATTTCCTGATATTCCCGATAAGCGTCCGGATCGTTCTGTTTTAAGTATTCCTGCTCCTCCGGCGTCAGCTCCTCGCCGGACTTTAGCTTTGTGTCAACGGAGGCCATTTGATTGTTCTCCCGCATATGCGCTGCATCCTCCCGGTATTGCTTTAACTGACGCACCAGAGGGTCCATATCGGCCAGACGTTTCTGCTGCGCCTTTTCTTCCCGTTCTTCCCGCTGAATGTCCTGCCTGTTCCGGCCGGAAATATGAAGTTCCTTCTGCACTTTTCCAAAAATTGCCAGCATGGCTTCATCTCCTTTCTTTGCTGCCAAAGTTCTCATTGCATCGTACTTTTTCTAAGACTCATCAGCTCTTCTTCCGTTAATTCCCTGTATTCGCCGGGCTGCAGTGCTTCATCCAGTTTCAGTTCGCCCATGGCAATCCGCTTCAAATACAGTACCTTTTTTTCCACCGCCTCAAACATCCGTTTGACCTGGTGAAATTTGCCTTCTGTAATTGTCAGTTCCACCAGAGAAGCCTCCGCTTCCAAAGATAAAATCTTAAGGCAGGCCGGAAGGGTGGGTTTCTTTTCTCCAATTTCCAGGCCCCCGGCAAATTTCTGCACATCTTCCTCTGTAACTCTGCCGGAAACTCTGGCAAAATAAGTCTTGGTCACATGTTTTTTGGGGGACAGCAGACGGTGGGACAGCTCTCCGTCATTGGTAATCAGAAGCAGCCCTTCTGTGTCAATATCCAGTCTTCCCACCGGAAATAAATCCTTTCTATGGTTTTTGGGAAAATAGTCCAGCACGGTTCTATGATAATTGTCCTGCACCGCGCTGACGCAGCCAGCCGGCTTATAAAACAGGAAATATTCATACTCCTGCCAGGAAATTACCTTTCCCAGAAAAGATACGGTATCCCTGCGCTCTACTTTTTGCTCCGGCCCCTTGGGAATACTGCCGTTTACCAACACCTGTTTTTTGCGTATATACTGTTTTACCTGGCTTCGGGTTCCGACTCCCATGTCTGCAAGGTATTTGTCCAATCTGATCTGCATATTTGAAAATCCTCCCAATACGGCTTTCTCAAGGAATTCGTCTCTTTTTGAATGGTTTCAGTATATCATGATTCTTTAAAACTGAGAAGATCATGTTTTTATTTTCCTGATTCTCATGCAAAAACTGAATTTACAAAAAGCTGATAAACTTACAAAACAGAGCCGATTTTTAACCTTTCTTATTTTTTCTGCCATATGTCATTTACTATCCACTGTCCCTTTTTCTTAGAGCCTTTCCGGTCAAGAATCCCTTCCTCTTTCAGCCGATGGATTCGTTTTGTAATTGTAGTCAAACCTAACCCAATCTGCCTGCTGATTTCGCTCACTCTAATATCGCAATTCTCCTGCATAAGCATGAGAATTTTTTCATCACTGTCATCCAACCTTACGCCTTCCTTCTTTCTTAAATATAAATCTTTTTTATTCAGGGGGATTGTTACAGTAATGAAATTTTCCGTTATGTCAAACACTTCTTTTCCATATCTGGACACGATTAAAGGAACTCCATGCCCGGTTTGCTCAATATAATCCAACTGCCCCATAATCTGTTGAAGTTCTAGATTCACCGGTTTGCTTTTTCCCTCAAAAAACTCTTCCAATGCAAGCCCATCTGGTAAACCTCCCACTGAAATAATCTCAATGCGGTCATCAAACATATAGACTGCAGGCGGTGTTTGTCTTGACCAGCGATTATGCAGACATGCGTTCAGCCATGCTTCTCTGAAACATGAAAAATCAAACATCCTGCTTTCCTTTCTGAGACTTCCGCCCATGTCCACGGCAGTATCATTCAATGCTTCCATATAATCCAATACCTGTTTCACTGCCACGAGCATACACTTATAGCCATATTCATTTCTCTTGATAAGATCCGTTTTATCTGTTCCCCGGAATACTGCCACCTTAAGAGAATAACTGTTAACGTCTGCCAAAAGTCCGGCCATCAAATTAAAAGTTCCATTACGCGTTAAAAGATTTAAATTCTGTTTAAACGTATTTTCTCGAAGTGTCAGATTATTTCCGGCATATAATGTTTTCAACTGTTCAAAAGTTAATTCCTGATTATTAGCTTCAATATTTACAATGGAGTCTGATACGCTGAGCATTAAATTCCGCAGCTGCTGCGGCGATATTTCTCTGTCTTCATCGGCTGATCTCATATAATATTTTCCATATGCTGAATAAGGTTTTTCATCACCTTCGGCCGTAACTTTTATTATATTTTTATCATCACACAATTCTATTATAATTGTCGGGATAATCTGCGGTTTAATTGCATTTGCAATTCCTTGAGAAATTTCGCGCATGGTACGGTCTCCAATTTGCTGACCCAAAACTTCTCCGTCATTCCTTACCCCAAAATACAATACTCCCTTTCCGTTTTTGTTCAGCATAGAAGCAAGAGATATCATCCCTTCTTTTAATTCACCTGTTGTTTTCTTGAATTCAACCAATTCCGTTTCCATTCCAAAATTCATATTGATACACCTCCTTTTCTTAAATAAGCATTTTTCACCATTTTAATCAATACACAACAATCACTTTATTCATCACATTAGTGATGAATAAAGTGATTATTAAAATTTAGTATTCCCAGAATCACTGAATCCGTTAAAATTACTTAAGAAAACTGATACTTCAGCCTCTTCTCCTCCAACCATTTCAGCGCCCAGTAAGGGTTCACGCTTATTTCAGATCCGTTCTCATCATTCACATAAATCCCGAGATGAAGATGCACTGCAAATTTCCCCACTGTGCCCTCTTCTTCCCCGTAACCGCTGTCTCCCATAAACCCAAGAAGCTCTCCTGCCTGAATCTGGTCTCCCTCCTGAAATTCACGGGCGTAATCATTGAGATGGGCATAATAGAAATACCCGCCGCCCGGCGACCGTATGCCAATCCGATAGCCGCCCAGCTTCAGCCATCCCACTTTTTCCACGGTTCCGTCTGTAATACTGACAACCGGATAATGCCCCCGTTCCTTAAAAGAGGCCATAATATCTGTTCCTTCATGCCCCCGGTTTCCTCCGAAGCTCCGGTCAAACATCCAGGAATTTTCAAAGGAAGTGACCAGTGAACTGTCTTTCCAGGACAAGGGCACCGGAAAATATTCCAAATCTGCCCAGACAGCCTGCTCCATCCGGGACAATTCCTGAAGCTGCGAGCCCTGATACTGGTACAGCAGTTCCAGATACGTTTCCAGTTCCTGCTGTTTTTGCTGCTCTGTAAACAGATATCCCAACAGGTAATCGTATCTGGAATATTCGGAATCTTTTTCGTAACTGCAAAACATGTCATACAATTCTGCAGGAACTTCCTGCTGCCGCAGGAGTTCTTTGGTATTTTGTCCTGTCAGCAGATGGGTAATCCTGGCAAACTGCTGTATCTGACTGGTCAGGACGGTGAGAAAACAGACCATTGCCGCCAGAATCATCAGCCATATCCATACCTGTTTTTTCATAGTATCCTTTTACTTTTTATTATCACTCCAATATATTCCCGGGAGTGTTTTAAAAATTCCAGAATTACTTTCTGACATTCAACCGGGCTTTGAGGTTCTGCCGGTTCTTGGGCCCGAAACCCCTTTAAATCCATCCTGCTATTTGCAGCGTTTCAAAAATTCCAGAATCAGCTTCCAGACTTTTTCCGTGGAAGAAATACTTAACCGCTCCTTTGGCGTATGAATGTCATAGTTGTTGGGGCCAAAGGAAATTGCATCCAAATCTGCTATTTTACCGGACAGAAGCCCGCACTCCAGGCCCGCATGAATGGCCTGCAGTTTTGGCTCCTCCTGAAATAAATCCCGGTAGACCTCCGTCATCAGCCCCCGTACTGAAGATTCCGGTTTGTATTCCCAGGCGGGATAATCTCCATGCATTTCCAGTTCCCCGCCTAAAAATTCTGTGATAAACGCCAACCGCTCCGTCAATTCATATTTTCTGCTTGTGACGCTGCTTCTCACCGCAAAGCACAGACAGAATTCTTCCATTGTCAGATTCATGATGCCAGGATTCAAGGACGTTTCCACCAGTCCTTCTATTTCCGTGCTCATATTCTGCACGCCCCAGGGCATGGTGCGCAGCATAAACAGGATTCTGACAAAAGAAGCGTCCGTCAAGACCTGCGTCTTTTTGGAATCCAGTTTCCGGCAGCAGACCGACACTCCGGGGTCTGAACTTCTGTACTCCTGTTTCAGCGTGTCATTGAGCCTGTCAATGACAGAAGCCAGTTCCTGGCCATCCTCCTCAGACACCAGAACCAAAGCCCCGGCCTCCCTTGGAATCGCGTTATCTTTTAAACCGCCGCAAAGGGTTTCCACAGATACAGGGCATGACTGTCTCAGTTCATACAGCGCTCTGCCCAGAATCATCACGGCATTTCCCCGTTCCTTGTTGATTTCACTGCCGGAATGCCCGCCTTTCAGCCCCTTCACCTGAATCTCATATCCAATGCCTTCTGCCTCTGTGCGGGTCACAGGCATCCTGCAGTCTGCCCGCAGCCCTCCGGCGCAGCTTGTCAGGAAAATCCCCTCTTCATCTGAATCAATATTCAGAAGTTTTTTGCCTTTCAGCATGGAAAGATCGATGGATTCCGCTCCTAACAGACCGACTTCCTCATCCACGGTTATCACTACCTCAAGCGGAGGATGGGGCAGCGTGTCGTCTTCCAGGATTGCCAGCGCATAGGCAACGGCAATTCCATCGTCTCCGCCCAGAGTGGTTCCCTCTGCCTTCAGGAAATCACCGTCCACCAAAAGCTTCAGCCCGTCTGTTTCAAAATCAATCTCCACATGGTTTTCTTTTTCGCATACCATGTCCATATGGCCCTGGATAATTACCGGCTCCGCTGTTTCATATCCTTTGGAGCCATCTTTAAAAATAATTACGTTATTGCTTTCATCCTGAATCCATTTCAAATTGTGTTTCTCTGCAAAAGATACGCAATAATCGCTGATTGCCTTCGTATTTCCGGAACCGTGGGGTATCCCGCAGATTTCCTCAAAATACGCAAATACTCTCTTTGGCTCTAAATTTTCACAAACTCCCATTCAAATCACCTGTTCCTTTCTATTTTATCTCAGTATACCTCGTCCAGGGAAGCCGGAACGGCCTTCCTTCTGGCATATTTTTTCCTCCTCTTCATAAAATGAACTATGAAAAAGATCATTTACCCCATTATTTTAGTTGGATTTCTCCTTTATATTTTAATAATGCCAGAAGAAGCGGTAAGCGCAGCTACCCTGGGCCTGAATCTGTGGTATGAAAAAATGCTGCCAACGCTGCTGCCCTTTTCCATTCTCTCTTACATATTAATCCATTCCGGCATTCTGGATGGATTTGCCAGGGCCGTTCACCGCCTGCTGAAGCATGTTTTTCCTGTCAGCAGCGTCGGCATTTACCCGCTGACTGCCGGTCTGCTGTTCGGGTTTCCCATGGGCAGCAAGATTACCGCCGATCTGGTTACGGCGGGAAAAATGACCCGTGAAGAGGGACAGCGGCTTTTCTGTATCTGCAATAATATCAGCCCTGTGTTTATCAGCAGCTATATTCTGAGCGACTGCCTGAACCGGCCGGATCTGCAGGTGAAAAGCTGCCTGATTCTCTATATGCCGCCGCTGATTCTCTACATGCTGCAAAATGGCCGGCGAAAATTTACAACGCCTTTGGAAACTCCTGCTTTGTCAGGAAAATCTCTAAAAAAAACGACATCCATGAGCTTTCAAATCATAGATGCCGGTATTATGAACGGATTTGAAACATTGGCAAAACTGGGCGGTTACATTATCCTCTTTGCGATTCTGGCTCAGATGACGGCTCTGCTTTTTCTGCCGCACCCAATTCTCAAATGCCTTTTGATTGGATTCACCGAAATCACCAACGGGATTTCCTACACAGCAGGACAGAATATGGATTTTCGGATTACCTATCCGCTGATGATGGCATATACTGCCTTCGGGGGCCTATCCGGGTTCGCCCAGACAGCCTCCATGGTAAAAGAATGCCATTTCTCCATGACGCCGTATTTTTTCATGAAAGTTTTCCAGACAGCCGCTGCCTTCTTACTGGCGCTGTTACTGGTCTGCTGAAAAGGGACTAAATCTCTGTCACCTGCAGCTCCTGCACTTTGCCCTGGGCGCCTTCCCGGGAAGCTCCCTCCGGCTCCTGGCCCTCCGGGAACAATTCCTCCCGGTTGGCATTCACCAGCTCATAGCAGCCCTGCAGGGAGCTTAACAGATTCTCTGTTCTGGCCTTGGTGGTGTCCATGGCATGTCCAATAATATCCTCTAAGGTTTTCAGCACGCCGTCTGTATACTGAATGGCTCCCATACGGATATTATTTGCATCATTGGTGGCATTATCCAGAATTTCCTGGGCCTGATTGGTGGCAATCACTACCACTTCATTGGCCTGGGCATACGCCTGCTGCATAATCTGATGCTCGCTGACTAACTCTGTGGTCTGCACTTCCGCCTGGGCAATAATGGCGTCCGCTTTGGCCTGGGCGTCGGCCAGAATTGCCTCCTTGTTGCTGATAATCTTCTGGTAACGCTTGATTTCATCTGGTGTTTTTCTCCGAAGTTCCGACAGCAAATCCTCCAACTCATCTTTATTTACTACAATTTTTGTATTAGAAAGGGGCTGATATTTACAGCTTTCAATATAGTCCTCGATCTCATCAATAATCTGCTCGATTCTGCTACTCATATATGTAACGCTCCTTATATTCGGCTATATTTTGCATAAATTCTTTCTATGAGCTGCTCCGGTACAAAATGAGAAATATCTCCTCCATAAGAAGCAACTTCTTTCACTATTGTAGAACTCAGATAGGCATATTCCAGACTTGTAGTTAAAAAAAGCGTGTCTATCTCTGAGTTCACAATTCGATTTGTCTGGGCAATCTGAAGCTCATATTCAAAATCTGTTACCGCCCGAAGTCCGCGAATAATAATGGAAGCATCCACTTCCCTGGCATAGTCAATTAATAGTCCGTGAAAAGACGTAATTCTGATATTTGGAATATGGCCTGCGATCTCTTCTAACATACTAACACGTTCTTTTACAGAAAACAATGGCTTTTTTGCACTATTAATCAAAACTGCCACCACCAGCTCGTCCACAACCTTCGCAGAACGTTCCATCATATCAATATGTCCGAAAGTCACCGGATCAAAACTGCCCGGATAAATTGCTCTTCTCATCTGTTTCCCCCGTCACCTGATTCAAACCGCAGAAATATATGTTTGTTGGTTTTATAGGTTTTTTCTCTTGTAATCCGATATCCCAGTTCTTCTGCCCGGGAAAGATCTGTATCTAATGCTGTCTCTGCTATGATCAGGGCCCCCTCTTCTAAAAGAGATGACTCTGACAATGCAGACAAAACCTCTGTTTCCAATTTCTGTCCGTAAGGAGGATCTAAAAACACAAGGTCAAATTTTTCTCTTCCGTTCATCCAGCGAATGGCTGATACCGCATCTTTTACAAGCAGTGTGCAGCGGTCTGTAAACTTCGTAAATTTAATATTATCTTCAATGCAGGCCGCCGCTTTCCTGCTGTTTTCCACAAATACTGCCGCTTCTGCCCCTCTGCTGACCGCTTCTAACCCCATCTGTCCGCTGCCTGCGAACAGATCCAGAAATCTGCATCCTGGAAGCTCAGGGTTTAAAATGTTAAAAAGCGTCTCCTTAATCCGGTCTGTGGTAGGCCTTACCTCCATGCCCGGAACTGTTTTCAGCGGAAGACTTCTGGCGCTTCCTGCTATAATTCTCATCTCTCTACCTCTTTTTCAGTCATCCCGGAAAAATCCGTTTCCTATTCTCCCAGTTCGTTTAAAACCACCCGCCGTAAAAACGTCAATGCGCTGGCCACGGAATATTCCCTGATTTTACTGCGGCTGCCGCTGTAAAGATTTTTCTCTGTGTAAACGTTCCCCCGCAGGCAGCATCCCAGATAAACAAGGCCCACCGGTTTTTCCTCTGTGCCGCCGTCAGGCCCGGCAATTCCGGTTACTGCAATGCAGACATCAGCTCCGGCAGCCCCGGCCCCGCCTTCTGCCATCTCAGCGGCCGTCTGGGGACTGACTGCCCCATAGGTTTCCAGTGTTTTATGGGAAACGCCCAGAAGCTTCTCTTTGGCCTCGTTGGAATAGGTGATATATCCTTCCCGAAACTGTCCGGAAATACCGGGCGCATTAATCAGTCTGCCGGCCAGAAGCCCGCCGGTGCAGGACTCCGCCGTGGTCACAGTAAGGCAATGTTTTTTCAGAAGCTCTGCCACTGCCAGTTCCAGGGTCACCTGGGGATCATCCGTGTAAACGCAGTCCCCGAACCGCTGTTTTAAAATCTCCTCCACAGGCTCAATCATGGCAAACGCTGTTTTCTCATCTTCCGCCTTTGCCGTAATGCGCAGATGAACCTCCCCTGTCTTGGCATAAGGAGCCACTGTGGGATTTTTCTGCTCACTGATTAAATCCAGTATTTTCGTCTCTGCCGAGCTTTCACCGATTCCGCAGAGCTTTACCATTTTAGAGCAGATAATTTCCGGCTGCAGTCCGCGCAGATAAGGATACACCTGCTCCTCAAACATGGGAACCAGTTCGTTGGGAGGCCCCGGCAGAAGAATGATCCGGCTGTCTTTATCCTCCATAATAATCCCGGGAGCGGTGCCGTTGGAATTGTACAGTACTCTGCAGCCTTCCGGCACCAGCGCCTGCTTCCAGTTATTTTCTGTGATCCCCCGTCCCCGTTTCGCCATAAATTCCTGAATCTCATTTCTTGCCCTGGCGTCCTCCACCAGTTTTTTGCCCATCACTTCCGCGGCTGTCTCCTTGGTCAGATCATCCTGGGTGGGGCCAAGGCCGCCGGACAATATAATTACATCGGAGCGCTCCTTTGCCGTCCGCAGCAGATGCTCCAAACGTCCCGGATTATCCCCCACCACGCTCTGATAATACATGGATAATCCAAGCATGGCGCATTTTTCTGAAATGAATGCCGCATTGGTGTTCACAATATTCCCCAGCAGCAGTTCTGTTCCCACACAAATTAATTCTACTGTCATCTTTATCGTCCTTTTCTCTGATTTACAGTATATTATTTTTGCTCTTTCAGCACATCTTTATTCTTAATAATGTAATCAATCAGGGACACAAGGGTCAGAATCAACGCAACATAGGTAATAACCACTGCACAAATCTGGTACGCCTGATTGTCGAAATTCAAAATCAGCATTACAATCATAATCATCTGGAAGGTGGTCTTAAATTTCCCCCAGTAACTTGCAGCAATTACGATCCCGTTGTCTGAAGCTACCAGACGGAATCCGCTGATAATAAACTCCCTGCTGATAATAATGATGGAAATCCAGGCTGCCAGGCTTCCCTGGGCAGTCAGACAGATCAATGCAGCCGCTACCAGAAGTTTATCAGCCAGAGGGTCCATAAATTTCCCGAAATTTGTCACCAGATTGTACTTTCTTGCAATTTTTCCGTCCAGAAGATCCGTAAGGCTTGCGATAATAAAAATAACCACGGACGCATACATTCCCGTATCTCCAAGGCCCGGAATCAGCATGCACGCCACAAAAGGCACAATTAAAATCATTCTGAGAATCGTCAGTTTATTTGGTAAATTCATACAATCACCTCTCCAATCAAATCATATTCATATGCTCCGGTTACTTTTACTTTCACGAAATCGCCGGTCATCAGTGTCTCCTCCGTATTCACAAAGATATAACCGTCAATATCCGGCGCGTCCCGGCTTGTTCTGCCCACATAAGCCTGTTCCCCGTCGACTTTTCCCTCAATCATCACCCACAGGCAGCGGCCTTTCATTTCTTCGTTTTTATCGAAAATGATTTCCTGCTGCAGCTCCATGATTTCTTCCTGCCAGACTGATTTCTGGTATTCGTCTATCTGATCCGGAAATTCTGCCGCCGGCGTGCCTTCTTCCGGGGAATAGGTAAACGCCCCCAGACGGTCAAACTCCGTCTCATTGAGAAAATACATCAGTTCTTCATGCATTTCCTGGGTTTCCCCCGGAAAACCGCTGATTAATGTAGTACGCAGGGTAATATCCGGGATTTCCTCCCGCAGATGCCGGATGCGCTCCGTCAATTCTTCTTTCGTGGCGCGCCGCCCCATCCGTTTTAAAATATCGTTATTGATATGCTGAATGGGCATATCCAGATAATGGCAGACCTTGTGATTTCTCTTTATGGACTGAATCAGTTCTTCGTAAATTTCTTCCGGATAACAGTACATCAGGCGTATCCAGCGGATGCCTGAAATTTGGTTCAGCTCATCCAGCAGCTTGTGCAGGGATTTCTCCCCGTACAGATCGACGCCGTATAGGGTGGTTTCCTGGGCCACCAGGATCAGTTCCCTGACGCCCTGCGCTGCCAGCTCCTTCGCCTGCGCTAAAAGCTCCTCCATGGGCACGCTCCGGTATCTGCCCCGAATCTTCGGAATGATGCAGTACTGGCAGTTCTTATTGCATCCTTCTGCTATTTTCAAATGGGCATAATGGCCGCCTGTGGTGAGAGAACGTCCGGATTTCAATTCCGGAAGCCCCTCTAAGGGCCGAAAGAGCCTGTAATCCCTGCCCTGGCTTACTTCCGCAAGCGCCGCTGCAATCTCACTGAAGGAATTCGTTCCGATTACAGCATCCACCTGGGGAATCTCTTTGCAGATTTCCTCCCGGTAACGCTCCGCCAGGCATCCGGCCACAATCAGCGCCTTACAGCTTCCGGCATCTTTGTATTCCGCCATTTCCAGAATCGTATTTACGCTTTCTTCCTTGGCGTCGTTAATAAAACAACAGCTGTTGATGATGATGGCCTCTGCCTCTGCTTCCTCATTGGTAAAGGTATGCCCCTGTTCCCGCAAAGCCCCAATCATAAATTCCGTATCCACCAGGTTCTTGTCACATCCCAGTGAAACAAATAAAATCTTCATATTCTCTCCATTCCATTAATGCCTGCAAGCCGGATATTCTGCCGGCAGAGTCCCATGCCCCGGGAATCCTCCGGCAAATCAGGCTGCTCTTTTAGTATAACCAAAGATTACCACACCGTTTGCACCCTGCAGACAATGTGGTAAATTATTTCCTGAAACTATTATTTTCAGATTTCCATATCCTCTTCTGAATCTTCTTCCAATTCCTCTTCCGGGACTTCTTCTTCCCCGACAATTTTCACTTTGCTGCTGTACAGCTCCTCCACTGCAATGGAAAAAGGTTTTTTATTGGAAATGTTGTCAATCAGAGGTTCTTCTCCTCCAATGATCTGCCTGGCTCTTTTGGCCGTTGCAAGAACGATGGAGTAACGGCTGTTTACCACCGGCTCCTCTCCAATTTCAACATCGCTGTTTACTACTTTCATTAAATCTGTATAAGACGGATGAAGCATCATAATATCATTCTCCTTTCGCAAAGTCCTTTAACTCTGCCCTTATTGTCTCAATCAGCGGGAAATTCTCTTCAATCCGGGCATGCCGGCTCTGGATAATCCCATGCACTTCCTGTACGCATTCCTCCAGATTGTCATTCACAACCAGATAATCGTACTGTTCCACGCCCTGGGCTTCCTGCCAGGCGCGGCTTAACCGCGAAGCTATTGTGGCCTCATCTTCTGTCCCCCGCCCTGTCAGGCGTTTCTTCAGTTCTTTCGCGTCCGGCGGCGTCACAAAAAGCAGCAGTGTGTCCGGATATGCCTCTTTCACCTTCAGGGCTCCCTGGATCTCAATTTCCAGAATCACGTCTTTCCCCGCCTCTAACTGCTGAAACACATAATCCCTGGGGGTTCCATAATAATGATTGACGTACTGGGCATATTCCAGCAGCGCGCTGTTTTCTATCATTGCCTCAAATTCTTCCTGAGACACAAAAAAATATTCTCTTCCGTGCACTTCTCCTGATCTGGGAGATCTGGTGGTGGCTGAAATGCTGAGGGCATACGTATCCGGATACTGCTTCAAAAGCTGTTTCATAATGGTCCCTTTGCCGGAACCGGAGAATCCGGAAACCACGCTTAAGATACCTTTTCTCTTATTCATCTGTGTTTCCCCTATTCAATATTCTGAATCTGCTCCCGCACTTTCTCAATGTCTGTTTTCAAATTGATGGCAATATCGGAAACGGTAAGATCATTTGCTTTGGAAAGAATTGTATTGGCCTCCCGGTTCATCTCCTGCGCCAGAAAATCCAATTTCCTTCCTACGCTTCCGCCTTCTGTCAGCGTATCTTTTGTGTTGGCGATATGGCTTTTCAACCGCACCGTTTCTTCGTCTGTGCAGATTCTGTCTGCAAACACTGCGGCTTCCATCATAATTCTGTTCTCATCTGCCTTGGCGTCCGCTAAAAGCTCATTCACTTTGTCTGTCAGCTTCCGGCGGTATTCTTCTATAATCTCCGGTGAACGCGCCTCGATCTGTTCCACATACCCAGACATCTCCGTAAGCTTGCGCATCAAATCTTCCCTTAACAGTTCTCCTTCCTGTATACGGGCATTGACAAACTTCTCTGCAGCCCCGGAAACTGCCTGCTCTAAAATGTTCCAAAGCTCCTCTTCATCTACGGCCCTGGCCTCCATGGTCAGAATCTCCGGATATCTGGAAAGCTCCGCAGCATCCAGCTCACAGGGCAGAGAAAACGTCTCTGCCATCTGCCGGATATATCTTACATATTCTGCTGCCAGAGCTTCGTTATATTTTAAATCGATTTGATTCTCCGTACAATCTTCAAAATTAATGTAAACATCTACTTTTCCGCGTTGGATGTATGTTTTCAGGAGATTACGGACGGCATGTTCAAAAGAATTCAGCTTTCTTGGCATCTTCACCGCAATATCCAGATACCGGTGGTTGACCGATTTCATCTCCACGGTAACCCGGTATGCTCCGTCTGCAATCTCGCAGCATCCAAAGCCGGTCATACTTTTTATCATAAGAACCTCCTGGTGAACTGCATAGATGTTTACATTATAAATCAGTTGTCCGGATTAGTCAACTTGCTATTTTTCTTATTTCACCTCTCCGTGCAGGTTCTGCAAAGACTGCACTTCGCTGCTGCCGTGTTTTTTCAGGGAAAGAATTCCGCTGACTGTGGCCTTTGCCGCCGCCATGGTTGTCATATAGGGCACTTTTTTCTTAATGGCCGCTTTTCTTAAATAGCTGTCGTCTGCATGGCGTTCCTGCCCCACCGGCGTATTGATAATCAAATCAATTTTGCCGTTGGTGATCAGATCCAGCATATTCGGCCTTCCCTCTTTCAGTTTATGCACCATTTCCGCTTCAATGCCGGCTTCCTGAATCAGACTGCAGGTGTTTTTGGAAGCGATAATCTGAAAGCCTGCTTTCGCAAATTCCTTTGCCACTTCCACAACCTCCGGCTTATCCCTGTCGCTGACGGAAATCAATACCGTACCCTCTAAGGGAAGCTTCATCTGAGTTGCCTCCTGGGCTTTGTAAAACGCCTCTCCGTAAGACCGGGAGAGTCCCAGCACTTCCCCGGTGGAACGCATTTCCGGCCCTAAAACCGGATCTACCTCCTGGAACATATTAAAGGGGAATACTGACTCTTTCACTCCATAATAAGGAATCTCTTTCTCTTCCAGAGCCGGAACCGGAGAAGGTCTCCCTGTCAGTTCTGCAGTTACAATGTCAATGGCCAGAGGCACCATACGGATGTTGCAGACCTTCGATACCAAAGGCACCGTACGGGACGCCCGGGGATTGGCTTCTAATACGAACACCTTGCCCTTTTCAATGGCATACTGCATGTTCATTAAGCCCTTCACATGCATTTCCTCTGCAATCTTTCTGGTATATTCCTTAATAGTCGCCACATTTTCTTCGGAAATATGCCTGGAAGGAATGATACATGCGGAATCTCCGGAATGAACCCCTGCAAGTTCAATATGCTCCATCACAGCCGGCACAAAGGCATGGGTTCCGTCGCTGATGGCGTCTGCCTCGCATTCCGTGGCATGGCCCAGAAAACGGTCAATCAGTATGGGTCGATCCGGAGTTACGCCCACTGCCGCATTCATATAGCCTTCCATGCTCTCTGCATCATAGACCACTTCCATTCCTCTTCCGCCCAGCACATAGGAGGGACGCACCATCACCGGATAGCCGATCTCTTCTGCAATTTTCAGCGCCTCTTTGACATTGACCGCCATGCCTGATTCCGGCATGGGAATCTCCAGCTTCTCCATCATGGCCCGGAACAGATCCCTGTCTTCTGCCAAATCAATGACAGAAGGAGAAGTTCCAAGGATTTTCACTCCGTTCTTCTCTAAATCCGCCGCCAGATTCAAAGGAGTCTGCCCGCCGAACTGGGCAATGACGCCTACCGGCTTTTCCTTTTTATAGATACTTAAAACATCCTCCAAAGTCAGCGGCTCAAAGTAAAGTTTATCGGAGGTATCGTAATCTGTGGACACTGTTTCCGGATTGCAGTTTACAATAATGGTTTCAAAGCCCAGCTTTTTCAATGCCAGAGACGCATGGACGCAGCAGTAGTCAAACTCGATTCCCTGTCCGATCCGGTTGGGACCTCCGCCTAAAATCATGATTTTGGGCTTTCCTTCTGACACCGGGTTTTTATCTTCGGCATTATAGGTGGAATAATAATAAGCATTGTCCCTGGTTGCGCTGACATGAACGCCCTCCCAGGCTTCTTCCAGTCCCAGGGCAATCCGCTTATCTCTTATTTCATCCTCTGTAATCTCTAAAATCTGACTTAAGTATTTATCAGAAAATCCATGCTTTTTAGCCGCAATCAGCGCTTCATCCGCCGGAAGGCTGCCTTTGGAGGAGCTCAGCTCTTCCTCTTCCTCCACCAGTTCTTTCATCTGCTCCAGGAAATAATGTTTTACCTTGGTAATTTCATGGATTTCCTCTACGGAAGCTCCTTTTCTCAGGGCCTCGTAGATGACAAAATAACGCTCACTGGATGGGGTAATCAGCAGCTTCAGCAGCTCTTCTTTGGATTTTTCATCAAAATCTTTGGCATGTCCCAGACCGTACCGTCCGGTTTCCAGGCTACGGATTGCTTTCTGGAAGGCTTCTTTAAAAGTCTTTCCAATACTCATGACCTCTCCCACCGCGCGCATCTGAGTGCCCAGCTTGTCCTCTACTCCTTTGAATTTTTCAAAGGCCCAGCGGGCAAATTTAATTACCACGTAATCTCCGTCAGGCACATATTTGTCCAATGTACCGTATTTTCCGCAGGGAATATCTGCAAGGGTCAGCCCGGTGGCAAGCATTGCCGACACCAGGGCAATGGGGAATCCGGTGGCTTTGGAAGCCAGTGCGGAGGAGCGGGAAGTCCTTGGATTGATTTCGATGACGATATCCCGATCGGTCTTGGGATCGTGCGCCCACTGTACGTTGGTGCCGCCGATCACCTGGATGGATTCTACGATTTTGTAGGATTTCTCCTGCAGCCGTTTCTGCACTTCTTCTGAAATTGTCAGCATCGGGGCAGAGCAGAAGGAATCTCCGGTGTGCACTCCCAGGGGATCGATATTTTCAATAAAGCACACGGTAATCATGTTATTGTCTGCATCCCGCACCACTTCAAGCTCCAGCTCTTCCCATCCTAAAATGGATTCTTCCACAAGCACCTGTCCCACCAGACTGGCCTGAAGCCCTCTTGCGCAGACTGTTTTCAGTTCTTCTATATTATATACAAGTCCGCCTCCGGCGCCGCCCATGGTATAGGCCGGACGAAGCACCACCGGATAGCCCAGCCGGTCTGCAATTTCCATGGCCTCCTCCACAGAATAAGCCACCTCGCTCCTTGCCATCTCAATTCCCAGGCTGTCCATGGTTTTCTTGAATTCAATCCGGTCTTCGCCCCGCTCAATGGCGTCCACCTGTACGCCGATGACCTGTACCTGGTACTTATCCAGAACGCCTGTTTTGGCAAGTTCTGAGCATAAATTAAGACCCGACTGCCCGCCCAGATTCGGCAGCAATGCATCCGGTCTTTCTTTTGCAATAATTTGCTCCATTCGTTCTGCATTTAAAGGTTCAATATAAGTAACATCCGCTGTTTCCGGATCTGTCATAATAGTAGCAGGATTGGAATTCACCAATACGATCTCGTAGCCAAGGCTTCTCAACGCCTTGCACGCCTGTGTACCGGAATAATCAAATTCACATGCCTGCCCAATCACAATGGGACCGGAACCGATAATCAGCACTTTATGGATATCTTTTCTTTGAGACATTCTTGTTCCTCCTGTCAATAAAATGCATTTGCTTTCTTCCTTTGATAAGGTATCGCCCCCTCCCTTTCGGTTCGGCGGCAAATCGTCAGAAAGCATGATAGAAATGCTTCGCTTTGCTTTCTTCCTAATGCTTCATTATACAGGAAAATGCTTCCGGTAGCAATGAAAATTTATAATCCGACACAAAAAACTGAATTTGATCCGTTCAGGGGCCGTCGCACTAAGCAATTAGTGCGCAGTTCCTTTTCTGTGAAAAAATACAGCCGGACTTCGAAACATCCGGCTGTTGGTGTAAAATATAAGTATGCAGCCAGTTTTTCAATATTCTTTGGCTGGCTTTGATATAAATTTTAACGGAACTGCCCGCATTGCGGCAACCCATCAAGCGCCTGCTTTCTCTTCTAGCATCGGGCAGCCCCGCATACTGATGACCGGTCCTTCCTTCCGCCCGATACAAAATAAATTCCCTTTTGCTTTCTATTTCTGCCGGTTCATGGTATAATTTTTATATAGAAAGTAGGTGAAAGAGTGGCTCTACATATTGAAGAATTAAGGAAGCTATGTACAGACGACGCTATTATAATGACTGCACATGTAATAAAACGGTGTAAAGAAAGAAACATTGATTCAAATAGTATAATAAATGTTATTATACATGGCGAAATTATAAAGCAGTATGAAGATGATAAGCCCTTTCCCAGTTGTCTATTATTGGGAATGTCAGTAAATGACAGATACTTACATGTTGTTGTTGCAAGTGATACCATCAATTTGCATATAATAACGGCATACTATCCGAATGTTGACGAGTGGGAACCGGACTTTAAAACCAGAAAGGGGCGTTAAATATGAATTGTTTTACTTGTGGCAGCAACTATATGATTGAAACAACTACAATCTATGTTGAAAAATTAGAGAATGGGATTCTGATTGTAAAAAATGTACCATGCAAGAAGTGTTCCCAATGTGGCGAGGAGTTTTTTTCAATGGCAATCATGAAAGAGATTGAGAAATTAAGCAAACAGGCCGAAAAGATTATTAGTGAAGTTATGATCATTGATTATACTAAAGCTGCATGAACGTACAAAAAATAAAAACATGGCGATTAAAACGAATCAGGAGCTTCCCCATTTTCGTTTATAGCTTCTAGAATGTGTTTGTTATAATTTTTATTCAGGAGGCTGTAAAAAATCTTGTGTCTATGGATTTTAGACTTTCCTGATAAGAATTAGATATGTAAGAGGTTTTTGTCGGTTTTATGTTTTTGGGACTGTCGAATTATTTCTTCTATTTATAGTATAACCATTCAGACGAAACCTATACATTTTTTTCGTTTTTTTATATGGCAAACAGGCATTTTATTATTGCCCTTTCCGTGGGCTCTGCCCACACCCGGCCTCCGGAATAAGGATGGGATATTCTGGCAATAATATAAATGCCGATGGAATAAGGCTGGGATGGCAGGGTTTTCAAATGTTGCCATCCCGGTCTTTTTTACAGATATTCCGTGAGACGTTCCCCATATAGGACAATCAGCTGGTTCAAGACCTGATCCCAGTTCCGGTATCTCTGGGTCCATTTCTTTGTTACATTCTGGCTCGCCAGGTACAGCATTTTCTCCAAGGACGTGTCACTGGGGAATACGCTTTTTGTCTTGGTCACTTTACGGTACTGGCGGTTCAGCCCTTCTATGATGTTCGTGGTGTACATGATCCGGCGGATGTCATCCGGGAACTGGAAGAAAGAGCTGACATCTTCCCAATTGTTTTCCCAGTTGCTGATGGCGTAAGGGTATTTCTTTCCCCACATCTCTTTTATGTTTTCCAGCTCTGAAAGGGCGGCCGACTCGTTCGGGGCATTGTAGACGGCTTTAAAATCAGAGGCAAATTTCTTCAGGTCTTTGTAACTGACATATTTGAATGAGTTGCGCAGCATGTGGATGACGCACCTTTGTATCTCCGCTTTGGGGAATACCGCCTGTATTGCCTCTTTAAACCCTGGCAGCCCGTCCACGCAGAAAAACAGCACATCTTTCACTCCGCGGTTATGCAGGTCGTTCAGCATTCCCAGCCAGAACTTGCTCGTTTCGTTTGCCCCGACAGTAATGCTCAGTATCTCCTTGTAACCCTCTGCCGTCACACCCAGCACAACATAGGCTGCACGGCTTAATATCCGCCCATCCTCCCGGACTTTGTAATGGATGCAGTCCATGAATACAAACGGGTATACCGGGTTCAGGGGGCGTGACTGCCATTCTTTGACCTGCGGGAGGATTTTGTCTGTGATCTTGCTGACCATTTCTGCAGACAGTTCGATTCCATACAGGTCATTCAGCTGGTCGTGGATGTCCCTGGTGCTCATCCCCCGCGCATACAGGGAGATCACCTTTTCTTCAATCCCGGAGATGTCGCGCTGGTATTTTGGTATCAGCTTTGGCTCAAACTCCCCATTCCGGTCCCTAGGCACGTCAATCTGGAACTCCCCATACTGGCTCTTGAGGTTCTTTGGGGAATGCCCATTGCGTTTGTTGTCTGTCTGTAAATCCCCCTTACGGTTTTTCTCATAACCGAGGGTGGCGTCCAGCTCTGCCTCCATGAGTTCCTGCAAGATGTCTTTGAAACTGTCCCGAAGGAGGGCATAGACATCGGTGACGCTGCTTAAGTTGTTTTCTGAGATAATCTGTCGAATTTGTTCCTTTGCTACTGGCATAAAAACACTCCTTTTCGATAAGAATTTCCATATCCTAATTCTTACCAAAAAGGAGCCATTTATTTCCAAAAACACAAACTTATTTACACTACC
>NZ_JBQIOP010000035.1:0-43343 GCF_056822245.1 Petralouisia sp.
TGTGCCAGTCCAATCCCTAAGTTGGCACAGGTTGTGGTCTTGCCCACACCTCCCTTTTGGTTGGCGATGGCGATGATTTGCGTGTTCAAGATAATCACCTCATTTCTGATTCGTTGTGGATGCTTCTGGAAATAGAAAAAGCCGCCACTTCATAAATTGAAAAGTGACGGCTTTTTCTGATCCCGGAATACAGTTTCCTGGAAATGCAAAAAGCACCCAGCAAAAAATACTGAGTGCCTGCATTAGAATCATATTCAATTATTCAAATTCGGTCAAACTATGCCAAACTGTTCTCGTATAAATCGAGGGGAGAGAGGGAGTAAAAATCACCTCTGAAATACCCCAAAAACAGAGCTGTGGTTATCCTATTTTGTAACCACTTGACCCTCTTTTTGCCCTCTTTTTGCCCGGTTATCCTATTGGGAACCACTATAAATTTGGTGAAAAATGGCTTTTTTGCGTCAAACTGCATCAAACCCTATCAAAAGCAAAAGCCCGGAAAACCTTGATTTTCCGGGCTTTTTGAGCCATTTTGATAAAATTTAACGCTTGCTGAACTGCGGAGCGCGACGAGCCGCTTTGAGACCGTACTTCTTTCTTTCCTTCATTCTCGGATCACGGGTCAGATAACCTGCGGTCTTAAGCACTGGTCTGTAATCAGAGTCAGCTTCCAGTAATGCTCTGGCAATTCCGTGACGGATTGCGCCTGCCTGTCCGGTATAGCCGCCGCCCTTTACATTTACAAGGACATCGAATTTATCTACGGTATCTGTTGCCACCAACGGCTGACGAACGATAACCTTCAGGGTTTCTAATCCCAAATATTCATCAATATCTCTTTTATTAATGGTAATTTTGCCAGTTCCCGGCATTAAATACACTCTGGCAACTGATTTTTTTCTTCTACCTGTTCCATAATATCTTGCATCTGCCATTTTATTTTACCTCCTGATTAAAATGTGAAAGCTTCTGGTTTCTGAGCTGCATGCTTGTGCTCCGGTCCCGCATAGACGAATAATTTCTTATACATCTGTCTGCCCAGGGGTCCTTTTGGAAGCATACCTTTTACAGCAAGTTCAACAACTCTTTCCGGTTTATCTGCCAACATATTTTTCAATGTGGTCTCTTTCATTCCGCCCACATATCCGGAATGATGATAATAAATCTTCTGATTCAATTTCTTACCGGTTACTTTCACCTTCTCAGCATTGACAACAATCACATAATCGCCTGTATCAATATGAGGAGTAAAAATCGGCTTATGTTTTCCTCTTAATACTTTTGCCACTTCTGATGCCAAACGTCCCAATGTCTTTCCTTCAGCATCAACTACATACCATTTTCTTTCCACTGCCGCTGTGCTGGCCATAAAAGTTTTCATCAAATGTTACCTCCTTGAATTTTACAATGTTACTCTGATATCCGGATGCCGTCCTGATTGTATGAATTCACCCGTTCTATCATTTTCGCACCATTTACATTTTTCTTTGTACATCAAAGTAAAAACGCTTCGCCGGAGAAAGGCTTGCATTTCTAACTCGCCATACCCGACTATTATATTACATCGCTTCTTCCCTGTCAATTATTTTTTCAAACGCTTTGGCGCCTGTTTAAAACTTTCCGACTCTGAACTGCTGTATCATGCCCCGCAGCGTCTCTGCCTGGGCCGTCATTTCCTCACTGGAGGCTGCGCATGCCTCAGAGGTTCCTGTATTGGTCTGCACCACATGATTGATCTGATCTACGCCCTGATTGATTTCCTCCACTGCCTCTGCCTGCTCTCTGGAAGCTTCCGCAATCAGATTGATTTTGTCAATAATTGTTCTTGCGCCTTTTACTACTTCCTGCAATTGATTTGCGGTTTCATTGGCAATCACCATTCCCTTTTCCACGGCCCGGACAGATTCCTCAATCAAAGCTGTGGATTCTGTTGCTGCTTCCGCGCTCTGGGAAGCCAGCAGAGATACCTGATCCGCAACCACTGCAAATCCTCTTCCGGCTTCTCCGGCCCGGGCAGCTTCTATGGAAGCGTTCAGCGCCAGAAGATTTGTCTGGGAAGCAATCTCATTGATGGCGGCAATGATCTTGCTGATTTCATTGGAGGACCGGCTGATTTGGTTCATGGATTCCACCATTTCCTGCATTTTGCCGTTGCTGTATTCCAGTTCCTGACCTACCTGCTGCACTTCCCTGCTGATATCAACCGCTTCCTTTGCATTCCGGTCAATCTGCCCGGAAACATTCTCAATTGTAGCGGAAAGCTCCTGGGTCACCCCTGCCTGCTCAGAGGCTCCCTCTGCCAGTTCCGTGGAATTTGCGGCAATCTGCTCAGAAGCTTTTGTCACCTGATTTGCCACGGTCTGAACATTTTTCACCATATCCGACATATTTTTTTCAAAATGCAGCAATGATTCTTCAATTCCCACAAAATCTCCCCGGTATTCCACGCCGGCCTGCACGTCAAAATTCCCTTCTGCAAATTCAGACATGGTATGATCGATATCCGCCACATAGGAGCTTAACCCTTCTATGGAGCTGCGCAGGGCATGGGCCAGTTTCCCGATTTCATCTTCGCTGCGGTAGGTAACATCGGCATGAAGATTGCCCTTGGACAGCTCCACAGCCGCTCTCTCAATCTCATTTAACGGCCCTAAAATACTTTCCACAATCCTATTTCCCACCTTCATAGAGGTAAATATGGCAAGCCCCAGCACCAAAAACATCACAACAATTACAATGATTACCGTTTTCTGATTGATTTCCAGTGAAGATTTTTTCATTAAGTTGGTAGCGTCATCGATTTCTTTTGCGATTCCCACAGCTTCTTCCAGAGCCGGAGAACATTCTGTAATAATCAGGGTAATCCCCTCTGCCCGGTTTCCGGCTTCCAGCTCCTCCACAATCTGGTATCCCAGTTTCATCCAGTTCTCCAGCGCTGTCTCGTATTTCTCATTCAGCTGTGTGGTCAGCACATCCGCCGCTTTTAAATCTTCCAAAGCCTCTGTGATGGTATTCATGCTTTCTTCGATATTCCCCTTATATTCCGCCAGCATATTCTTATCATCATTCAGCGCCAGCTCCCTTATCATCCTGGCTGCAATATTGCATTCAACCCGGCAGGTTTTTACCGCAGTATCTGCAGCCTGAGCGCCTTTGATATAAGAATTCATCTTCCCCTGCACCAGAAACAGCCCGATCATGGCAAACACGGTAATTACAATCATAAGCCCGATCACCAGACTGTAGCCAAACTGGAGCTTCTCCTTCATCTTCATCCGATCCATTTTCTTTAACATCTCATTAATTCCCTCCTCCGTAATTAATTCCAATCATGGTAAGCCCGTGAGCCGGCGCTGTGGGCCCTGCAGCGCTTCGGTCCTTTTTTTGCAAAATCTCCAACAGAGATTCCGGAGCAAATTCTCCCACGCCGACAGAAATCAGCGTTCCGGCAATAATCCTTACCATATTATAAAGAAATCCTGTCCCGGTTACCCGAATAGTGATGATGCTGTCCCGGGATCTTTCAACGGTACAGGACAATATTTTCCGTACCGTGTCCTCTGCGCTTGTCTTAACGGAACAAAAGCTTCTGAAATCATGCTCCCCTACCAGAAAAGCCGCTGCCTTCTGCATATTTTCCAGATTCAGCTCCCTGTAATAAAAATATGTATCCCGCCGCAAAGTAGGAACCGGTATCTTTCGGTTCAGAATGCGGTATTCATATGTTTTTTCACTGTAACAGCGGCGGGGATGAAAATCCTCCGGCGCCTGACAGGAACTCTGAACTGCAATATCCTCCGGCAATCGCTGATTCAGCGCATAACATATTTTCTCCGCCGGGATTCTGGTCCCTGTATCAAAAACCGCCACATTTCCCAGGGAATGTACGCCTGCATCCGTCCTGCTTGCGCCGATTACCTGAATCTTTTCTCCCAGCAGCTCTGACAGAGTTCTGTTTAACACTTCTTCGATTGTGATTCCATTGGGCTGAACCTGCCAGCCGCAGTAATTCGTGCCTTCGTAGGCAACTGTCAGTTTTACTCTTTTCAATGGTTTCCGGCGTCAGAATTTCAGCCATATCCGCAGCGCTATGATTCCTGCAAAATACAGGGCGAGCAACAGATAGGCTGCGCCATCCCTCCTTTCATATTTCAAAGGTTTCATTTTTGTCCTTCCCATTCCGCCGTTATAGCATCTGGCCTCCATTGCCAGGGCAAGATCATTGGCGCGCCGGAACGCTGAAACGAACAGCGGCACTAAAAGGGGCACCATGGACTTTGCCCTTTTTATCAGATTCCCGCTTTCAAAATCCGCGCCCCGGGCAAGCTGGGCTTTCATAATCTTGTCGGTTTCCTCCACCAGAATAGGGATAAACCGAAGGGCAATGGACATGATCATGGAGATTTCATGCACCGGAACTCCGATTCTGTTTAAGGGCCTCAGAGCTTTCTCTAACCCGTCGGTCAGCCGGTTGGGCGTGGTGGTCAGCGTCAGCACAGAACTGCCCAGAACCAGGTATGTCAGACGCACCACCATAAATGCAGCGCTTTTTATCCCTTCTTCTGTAATTTTAACAGCCCCAAAGGATATCAGAGGCTCTCCCGGCGTCAGGAGCAGATTAAACATTCCGGTCAGTATAAGAATTACCGCAATGGCCTTAAGCCCTTTCACCATATAGCCAACAGGCACGCCGGACAAGCGGATCAGAACCGCCAGTCCCAGAGTAACGGCTAAAAAGCCCGACACACCCCGAAAGAAAAACAAAGACAATACATAAACCAGCGTTCCCATCAGTTTTACCCTGGGGTCCAGTTGATGCAAAATGGAATCTGAAGGATAATATTGTCCGATTGTAATATCTCTTAACATAATAATTTCAGCTCCCTTATGCCTGCCTGTGTTTTGAAAATGCCTGCAAAACAGCTTCTTTTGCTTCTTTCAGCATAGTAACCTCCGGAGAAACCGGAATTCCCCTGTCCCTTAACTCCTGCATCAGTTCTGTAACCTGGGGAACGGACAGCCCTGCCGCCTCCAGTTCCTGCCGGTAACGGAATACTTCCTTTGGAGCGCCGTCCAACAGAATGCTGCCCTGATTCATCACAATAATCCGATTCACATATTCCGCCACATCTTCCATGCTGTGGGACACCAGAAGGATCGTCATATTTAATTCCCGATGCATGGACGCTATCTGATTTAAAATTTCATCCCTGCCCAATGGATCTAATCCGGCGGTGGGTTCATCCAGAATCAGTACCTCCGGCTTCATGGCAAGGACTCCGGCGATGGCCGCCCGCCGTTTCTGCCCACCGGACAATTCAAAGGGAGAACGGTACCAGTATTCCTCCGGCAGTCCCACTCCCCGCAGCGCGCTAAATGCCCGAAGCTCCGATTCTTTCCTGGAAAGTCCCAGATTCTTTGGCCCGAAGCACACATCTGCAAACACTGTCGGCTCAAATAACTGATGCTCCGGATACTGGAATACCAGTCCTACCTTGCTGCGCAGCTCCTTACGGTCATAATCTTCCTCGTAAATATCCCGGCCATTATAATATATTCCCCCGGAAGATGCCAAAAGCAGCCCGTTCAAATGCTGAATCAGCGTGGATTTGCCGGAGCCTGTATGACCGATAATTCCGATAAACTCACCGTCCTGGATTTTCAGGCTGACCTGATTTAACGCCCGCTTTTCATAAGCTGTTCCCCCGCTGTACACATAATCCACTTTGTCTAATATAATTGACATAATGCCTCCGCCAGTTCCTGTTTCGTGAGAATTCCTTCCGGTATCTGAAGCCCTTCCCGGCGCAGTTTATGGGCCAGAAGGGTGATCTGGGGCACATCCAGGCGATAAGATTTCAGCCGGTCCACCTGGGAAAAAATCTCCCTGGGCGTTCCCTGCATCACAATTTTTCCATGATCCATCACATAAACCTTATCCGCCTGCACCGCCTCTTCCATATAGTGGGTAATTAAAATCACGGTAATGCCTTTCTCTCTGTTTAACGCTCCTGCCGCCTCCAGAACCTCCCTGCGCCCTTTCGGGTCTAACATGGCGGTAGGCTCATCTAAGACAACGCATTTTGGCTCCATTGCCATTACGCCGGCAATGGCCACCCGCTGCTTCTGGCCGCCGGAAAGTTTATTGGGGGAATGCTCCCGGTATTTAAGCATTCCCACGGATTTGAGGCTCTTTTCCACCCGGCTCCAGATTTCTTCTGTGGGCACCCCGATATTTTCCGGGCCGAAGGCCACATCCTCTTCCACCACGCCGGCAATAATCTGATTATCCGGATTCTGAAAGACCATGCCTGCATTTTTGCGGATATCCCACTGATACCTGTTATCCAGAGTATCTTTTCCATCCACCCAAAGAGTGCCTTCACTGGCCTTTAACAGTACGTTTAAGTGCTTGGCAAGGGTGGATTTGCCGGAGCCGTTATGGCCTAAAATCGCCACAAATTCTCCTGCCTTCACTTCCAGATCCACACCGTCCAGGGCTGCAAGGATTCCTTCCACATTGCCTTCTTCATCCCGCCTGATATATTCGTGCACCAGCTTCCTGGCTTCTATAAAATTCATGGCTTCCACCTTTCCTGATTTCTCTTCCCATTCCGCCCGCCCCTTTCCCTGCTCAGCCGGTTTCCGTCACATATCCTCCCAGTTCAGCCGGTGAAGCTGCCCTTCCAGCTTCATTCCCTCAAACTGGTTCTGCCGCAATGCTTCATACAGGACAATGGCAGCTGAATTGGAAAGGTTCAAAGAACGGGTTTCCCCTACCATGGGAATCCGCACACAGGTATCCTGATATTCTTTCAGAATTTCTTCCGGAATTCCGCCGCTTTCCTTTCCGAACATCAAGTAGCAGTCCGGCTCGTATTGGACTTCTGTATACAGCTTCCTGGCCTTGGTGGTGGCCATATAGATTCTGGCGCCGGGATTTTTCTTAAGAAAATCCTGCCAGTTTACATACCTTTCCACCGCCACATCCTTCCAGTAGTCCATGCCGGCCCGTTTAATCGCCTTTTCATTCAGCTGAAATCCCAAAGGCTCTATCAGATGAAGCCTGGTTCCGGTGGCTGTGCAGGTGCGGCCGATATTTCCGGTGTTTGCCGGAATCTCCGGCTCAAAAAGCACAATATTTAACTCAGCCATCTTTATTTCCCCTTAATTTGCGGATGAAGGCTTCCATTCTGTCCAATGCTTCTTTCAGGCTTTCCAGGGAATAGGCATAGGAAATCCGGAGAAATCCTTCCCCGCAGTCCCCGAAAGCAGTTCCCGGAACCACCACCACTTTTTCCTCCTGCAGCATCCGGGTGGCAAATTCCTCAGAGGTCATGCCGAACTCCTGGATACAGGGAAACGCGTAAAAAGCCCCGAAAGGTTCAAAGCATTTCAAGCCCATCTCCCGGAACCGGTGCATCAGATAACGGCGCCTGCCATTATACTCTTCCCGCATTCCCGCCACATCCGCGTCTCCGGCGCGCACTGCCTCCACGGCTGCATACTGACTGGTGGTGGGGGCGCACATAATGGCATACTGATGGATTTTCAGCATTTGCTCCAAAATCACTCCTGGCGCGCAGGCATAACCCAGACGCCATCCCGTCATGGCATATGCTTTGGAAAATCCATTAATTAATACCGTCCGCTCCCGCATTCCCGGAAGGGAGGCGATGGTTACATGATCCTGACCTTCCACATAGGTAAGCTCTGCATAAATTTCATCGCTCAGCACAAATAAATCATGCTTTTGCACCACTTCCGCAATAGCTTCCAGATCCTTTCGCTCCATAACGGCCCCGGTGGGATTATTAGGAAAAGGCAGTACCAGAAGCTTTGTTTTCGGCGTAATGGATGCTTCCAGTTCTTCCGGCGTCAGGCGGAATTCATTTTCTTCTTTCAGGTTAATAATCACCGGCACTCCGTTTGCCAGGGCTGCGCAGGGCAGATAGGAAACGTAACTGGGCTGAGGAATCAGCACTTCATCTCCCGGATCTAACATGGCCCGCATGGCGATATCTATGGCTTCGCTGCCGCCTACCGTTATCATCATCTCTGTATCATAGTCATAAGACACCTGAAACCGCCGCTTTAAATATTTTGCAATCTCTATCTTCAGTTCTTTTAAGCCCGCATTGGAAGTATAGGCCGTTCTGCCTTTTTCCAGAGAATAAATTCCTTCATCCCGGATGTGCCAGGGCGTGTCAAAATCCGGTTCCCCCACCCCCAGGGAAATAACGTCTTTCATCTCCGCTGCAATATCAAAAAACTTCCGAATCCCGGAAAAAGGAATCTCCACAATGCGCTCCGACAATGGATTTCTCATTAGCTCACCAACATCCTTTCATCCTCCTGGGGTTTTGCAATTACAGTTCCATGATCTTTGTATTTTTTCAGGATAAAATTTGTTTTGGTGCTTAACACAGACTCCAGAGGAGACAGCTTATCTGAGACAAACTGCGCCACTTCCCGCAGTGTTTTTCCTTCTAAGGTCACCAGTAAATCGTAACCGCCGGAAATCAGATAAACGGCATTCACCTCCGGATAGTTGTAAATCCGCTCTGCAATACTGTCAAAGCCCCTGCCCCGCTGAGGAGTGACGCGAACCTCAATCAGCGCATTTACCTTCTCGATACTGGTTTTTTCCCAGTCAATCAGCGTGTGGTATCCGCAGATAATATGCTCCTGCTCCATGGCCGCCATTTCATTTGCCACTGCCGCTTCGTCCACTCCCAGCATAATTGACAGTTCCTTCAAATCCACTCTGCTGTTTTTTTCTATAAATGTTAATATTTTCTCTCTCATTACCATTTTATTTTCCTTTCAGCCCTCTGCTACACTACTTTATAAAGTTCATCTGTCTTAGGCGGCTCCAAAAATCTCTTCTCTTCTTCATTCAGCAGCACACGGTCATTTCCCTCTGTTGCTTTTCCGATGATCACCGCATGAATTCCCTCTTTTTCCAACTCCCGTGTCAGTGCGTTTCCATCCGGCGCAGCCATCAGCATGCAGCCGCTGGAAATCAGTTCATAGGGATTAATTCCAAAAAATTCACACACTTCTATAGTTTCCTGCTTCACAGGTATTTTTTTCCAGTCAATTTCCAGACCAATACCGGAGCTTTCTGCCAACTCCCAGAGGGCTCCGAAAATTCCGCCTTCCGTCACGTCATGCATGGCGCTGACTCCCATTCTGACCGCCGCTGCGGCTTCCGGCAATACAGAAAGATACTGATCAAATTCCTGGGCTTTTTGGATGAAATGCATGGGATAGCGGCCGGCCAATTCCTGTTCCTTCTCTTTGGCTATGATAGACGTGCCCTCCAGGCCAATCCATTTGCTGACCAGAATATCATCTCCCGGCTTTGCCCCTGCAGTGGATACCAGCTTTCCTTCCCGGGCCTTCCCCACGCCGCACACATTTACCAACGGCTGATTCACTGCCTTTGTCACCTCGGTATGGCCGCCTATAATCTGCACCTTGCCCTGGGCGCAGGCCTCTTCAATCTGCCCCATAATTTCTTTCAGCTCCGACTCTTCGGAGCCCTCCGGCAGCAGGATAGTCAGCATCACTCCCACTGGCTCCGCGCCGGAAGAAGCCAGATCGTTCATGGTGATGTGAATGGCAAGATTTCCGATATCTGTGGCTGTACCGGTAATGGGATCGGTAGAAATCACAAATATTTCATCTTCTGCCAGTTTCAATGCGGCACAGTCTTCCCCTACGCCGGCTCCCAGCAGAACTTCTTCCCGTCTGGTGTGTATTTGTCTCAATACGGAACGTTTCAGCACGCTCTCCGGAACTTTTCCTGTTTTCATTCTTCCAATCCTCTCCGGTAATTTCTGATTTATAAAAATGGACAGGATAAGGCTGTCTCACTCATGAAACAGCCTTATCTCTTATCATTCTTTTGCTATTTATTCTTCACCTTCGTCTTGGGAATCATTGTCGTCACCGCCATCTTCCGGTGCGTCGTCACCGCCGCCGTCATCTTCTTTTTGATCATCGTTTTTCTTGTCGTTGTCCTTCTTGTCGTCCTTGCCGTCTTTATCGTCCTTTTTGTCTCCGTTTTTCTTATCGTCGTCCTGCTGTTGTTGCTGCTGTTGCTGCTGAGCCGCCGCTGCTGCCGCCGCATCTGCCGCCGCCTGCTGCTGCGCTGCAATGGCAGCGTCATTCCACTGGGCTGCCGCCGCGCTGATGGCTCCTTCATCCTGGGCGCCGATTGCAGCGTTCATGGCATTTACCGCATCGGGATTGCCGGAAGCAGTCCCCACTGCCACAATTCTCGGAGACGCCTTATATGTGCTCTTATTAAATATTTCCCGGCTCTGTTCCACGCCGTTTACCGTTACCACTTTCCAAAGCTGAGCGGTATAACCAGTATGGGAAGACTGAGTCTGGCTCATGTAACCGATAGGCTGACCCGGCGCCGCCTGATACTGGGTGCCCGGCTCCGTTGTGGACAGCGTCTCGCTGACGAAGCTTACTTCTCTGCCCGCTTCCCGGGTCTCTTCGCCGAATATATTAAAATACAGAGAACGTCCCTGGGTATATCCCTCAATATAAATAGGCGCTTTGGTGTTGTTCACAAATTTTAAATCTTTATACGTTCCCGCAATGGCTGCATCCGCTGAAGGATCTACATAGCTTACAATCATGGAATGGTTGAAACGCTCGGTTACCTCCAGTTCGGAACGGATGACTGCGTTATATAAGGTAGTGGATACCTGACAGATTCCTCCGCCGTAAGTTTCCACCGTGGTTCCGTTCTCATAAGAGCCTGCCAGTTCATATCCATTCTCCGGCTCAAAGGGACTTACTGCCTCATATACGGAAAAGGTGTCGCCCGGATATATTACAGAACCGTTGATTTTGTTGGCTCCGTTTTCCACGTTTTTGGATCGCCCTGCGCCGGATGACGCATAAGAGGTATTAAATCCGCCCAGAAGGTCCTTGACCTTGCTCAGCTCCTCTTCCGTACCCTTTGGATCTACCACATCCGCCACAATCTCAACGGTGCCGGCTCCCTCCTCCCATTCCAGGGAGAAATATTTCTCAAGGATGTCCACCGATTCTTTCACATTCACCGTAACGCCCTGGCTTCCGGGAATTACGGTGAAGCTGCCGTTCTCTCTGGTCAGTCCTGCATTTTCAGCTTCTGTATTCAAAACCTCTGCGTTATTCTCCAGAACCTTTGTCACCATCTGCTTATCTATCTGAAAGGCCAGTTCATAGACTTTATCTTCATTCTCCAGATCTTTCATAGCTTTGTAACGGGTAATCAGGTTGCCGCTTTTTCCAAGTCCTGCGGCTTCCTCCACAATCTCTTCGTTTCCCCAGGAAAGTCCCATCTGGGAAACCGGAACCTGCACCGTATTCTTGCCGGCCTGCAGGGTAATAATCTCGCTCTGAAGCTTCTCCACATGTTCTTTTACTGCTTCTTTTGCCTCTTCCTGTGTCATCCCTCCTACGGAAATATCACCGAAATACACCCGCTCCGGGATTGTATCGGTTTCCTTCGTCTCCGCGTCCACCGGAATAGTAATGACAGCAGTCAGGATCAGCGCCAGAACTGCACCGGCCGCTGAAACATACATTTTCCACTTTCTCTTCATACCTATTCTCCTACCGATTTGCTTCGTTTACTAACTACTCACCTAATTTTATCATAAAAAAGCAATTTTTCAAGATACGAAACCACGAATTTCGTTGACATAATCATGGACTTTCTGTATATTATGAACAGACGCAGACCATTGCCTACACAAATGCAGACAGAAACACAGACACAACCATAGACGCAACTAAAATCAACGCAATTACCGCGGCAATTGTCTTTTTTGTTTTCGGATTATTAAAATTAATCATTGGACTCACCTCCATATTGTAAAAGTAAAAATATACCTGAATCATATTGCAAAAGAAAGGAAGATGAATGTTATGAAAGTCCCTGTACTCTTTGGGTGGATTATGATTTTTGTTGTGGTGGTTTCTTACAAACGCCGGAAAGCCGACCGCACACGTGAGAATAAGGAACGTGATTTCTGGGAGCGGGAAAATGCTGCCAATGCCACCAGAAAACAGGACATTTCCAATCTGAATTATGTGGATTTCACCGGAGTGTCTCTGCCCTTTGCCAGATTTTCAGATGATTTCCTGCATCAGTGCGAGGAACAGATTCTAAAATTAAAGGATGAAAAAATTCTGAACCTCACCGGAATTACCAACACGGATTTAAAGCTTAAGTACGGCGCCGCCAACCTGACTTTTTTAACCCAGTGCGATCAGAATTTCACACTGCTGGCCCGTACTCTGAATTCCTGGGGACAGCGGCTGAAAGAACTCTCTCACACAGAAGAGGCCATCCAGGTATTGACATTTGCAGTATCCATTGAAAGCGATATCAAAAACACCTATCAGCTTTTGGCGGAACTTTTCCTTCAGACCGGGCAGCAGGAAAAACTGAAAGATTTAAAATCCAGCGCTTCCAATCTGAATTCCCTGATGAAAGAGCCGATACTGGCCATGCTGGATAAGATGGAAAACTCTGATTAATTACCGGTGATGGAAAACATCTCACCATCCATGTTTCGGCATGCAGAATGCAAAAGTTTACAGGCGCCCTTCACGCACTCCAGAAGATTTTCCATAAGCGCGCAGAATTTTATCGGTGATTCTGGAAGCCTCATTGCGGGTGAGGCTGTCCAGTTCCACATTTAAATCTATTTTATGCCAGTCTGCCAGTTCTTTCAAGTATTTTTTTTGTCTTGCAGAGGCCGGCCCCTGCTTTTTCACTTTGTACAGCAGCGGTTTCGGCCAAAAAGCCTCCGGCTCCTGACTTTCAAACTGCTCCTTAAGATATTGAAACAGCAGATTTGTGGCCCCGGCGTCCTCTAAGGCCCGGTGATTTCTGCTTCTTTCAATCTGCAGATATGCACACAGATAATCCAGGGTCTTTTTCTCTGCTTCCGGTAAGAATTTCCGAGCCAGTTTTAAGGTGTCAATTCCGTCTTTTTCAAAGGTCCCCCCATGATTTACAAGACATTGTTTTAAAAAGCTGTAATCAAATATCAGATTGTGGCCCACCAGGGGGAATCCTTCTGCAAAATCCCGAAATTCCGCTGCCGCCTGCTCCGGTTCACAGCCGTCCTTCACCATGTCATTGGTAATCCCTGTCAGTTCCGTCACCTCTTTGGAAATTTCCATCCTGGGATTTACCATTCGGTGAAAGTTTTCCTGTTTCCCCTCTTTTATTTTTACCGCGCCGATTTCCAGAATCCGGTCTGTCCTGGCATGCAGTCCGGTCATTTCCAAATCCACTACCACATATCCTTTCAGCATGGTCTTCCGCCTTTCCGTTTTCGTTCCTATCTTTCAAAAAGCCGCTCAGATACAGCAGCCGGCAATACAATTGAACGGGGCTGATTTAATTTCTTTTGTCCTCTGCCCGGCATAAATCGCTTAAAAAGCATTCGCTGCATTTGGGGCTTCTGGCGGTGCAGATGCTTCTTCCCAGGGTGATAATCTGGATATTGTAAAGAATCCAGTGTTCTTTGGGCAGAGCCTTCATCAAATCAAATTCCACCTTCACCGGATCTTCCTCTTTCGTCAGTCCCAGACGCCTGGAAATCCGTTTGACATGGGTATCCACCACTACGCTTGGCTCATCGTAGATGTTTCCCCGTATTACATTGGCTGTTTTCCTTCCTACTCCCGGCAGGGAGGTCAGCTCTTCCAGACTTTTCGGTACCTGGCCGCCGAATTCTTCCACTAGCTTCCTGGCGCAGAGAATAATATTTCTGGCCTTGTTATGATAGAATCCGATGGAATGGATATCCTGTTCCAGTTCTTCTATTTCAGCATATGCAAATTTCTCCAATGTATCATATTTTCGGAATAAATCTTTTGTGACAAGATTCACTCTGGCATCGGTGCACTGTGCGCTCATAATCACCGCAATCAATAACTGCCAGGCGTTGTCATGATTCAGATAACAGCGGTATTCTCTGCCGTATGCCTCGTCCAGCCGGTTTAAAATCTCTTTTGTCCTTTTCTTCATCTCAGTTCCTTCCCTTCATTCAGCCGCCGGACTGCTGCCTGTCCCGTCAGAGGATTTCGCTCTTCATAGGAAAACAGATAAAACTGCCGCCCCTCCTGCCTCCGGGGATAGGAACCCAGAGTCTTTTGCTGTCTGATTCCCTCCATATCATACCAGAAAGGTTCTAAATGGGACAGCTTTCCTCTTTTGCAATATTTTCTGGCCAATTCTTTATATTCCGTCCGTTCCGGCGCCCAGGACGGGCGTGTTTTCATATTTTCCCTTGCATACAAATCAAAGGTCATTGTTTCCTGATAAAGCTCCAGATGTTCCCCGTCTGTTTCGGCGGCAAACTCAAGCAGAATCTCACCTCTTCTCATACGGGAATGGCTCATGGCCAAAAGCCCCCGTTTTTCATAGAATTTCCCCAGTTCCAGATACAGTGCGAAGGGATGCTCTGCGGTAAGCTCCAGTACTTTCACTGTCAGTTCAAACTGGCCGCTGTTGTAATATATCTCCAGCATTTCTTCCGCCAGTTTCATTTCCAACAGTTCCTCATAAGACAGCCATTGGGTGGCCAGTACCTCATAGGGCGGCTGTTCCCGGTAAACCAGGCCGTATTCCTTCTGGTGTCCGTACATGCGGGAGCCTTTCAGCACTTTCAGAAATCCAAGCTGCAATTGCTCCGGCTTCCACCCATACACCTGTCCAAAAGATTTAGCAAAAGCAGCAAAATCTTCTTTGGGCAGCCCTGCAATTAAATCCAAATGCTGATGCACATTTCCTGCCTGCTGCATGCGTTTCACCGCCTTCTCCAACCGGTTCAGATTCATGGTTCGCCCAATTGCCTCTATGGTGGGCGGGTGGGTGGACTGCACCCCGATTTCCAATTGAATCAGGCCGGGACGCAGGGAATGAATCAGCTCCAGTTCCTCCTCTGTCAGCAAATCCGCAGAAATCTCAAAATGAAAATTTGTAATTCCATTGTCATTTTCCTTCAGATACTGCCAGACAGCCAGCGCATGCCTGTGATTGCAGTTAAAGGTGCGATCCACAAATTTCACCTGGGGAACCTTATGGTCCAGAAAAAACTGCAGTTCTTTTTCCACCAGAGAAAGTGAGCGGAACCGCAGAGTTTTGTCAATGGATGACAGACAGTAACTGCAGGAAAAAGGGCATCCTCTGCTTGTCTCGTAATAAATAATTCTGTTATGAAACTCCTCCAGGCCTTCATAGCAGAAAGGCAGTTCATCCATAGACAGAGGCTCTCTGGCCGCTGTCCGCACCAGAATATTGTCCTCATTCCGAAACACCAGCCCCAAAATCTCTTCCAATCTCTGAGCATGCTGCGTTCCCAATCTCCGGCCAATCGCCGGGTTCTCCCATTTTACGGCGGCCCCGCTGCCCTGCCGGATTCCGGAACCAGCGGCCCTGCTGCCCTGCCGGATTCTGAAACCAGCGGCCCCGCTGCCCTGCCGGGTTCCGGAGCCGGCAGAATCATTCCCCTGTTTCAGATAGTAAGCGCACAGCTCCCGGAATGTCTCTTCCCCTTCTCCTGTCATAACGCCGGCCGCTCCCGGATTCTCCTTCAGAAAAAGCTCTGATTCATAGGAAACTTCCGGCCCTCCCACCCAAACCGGAACCTCCGGCAGCAATTTATGCAGTTCCCCAATCAGTTCCCGCACATACCGGTAATTCCAGATATAGCAGGAAAAGCACAATACCTGCGGCTTTCGCTTATAGATTTCCTGTAAAATATATTCCAACGAATGGTTAATGGTGTATTCCGCAATTTGAATCTGATTTTGGTATTCTCCTGCGTAAGATTTCAGACTGTGCACGGCAAGATTGGAATGGATGTATTTGGCATTGATGGCAACTAATAAGATATTCACGGCTGTCCTCCGGTATGAATGTTGATGTTTTCTACTATAGCACCAATTCTTCCGGAGGGCAAGAGTGGAGGAAATGAAAAAACAGGATACGGCATATTTCATTAGAAACATGCCTGTATCCTGCTGTTCTTATTTTCCCAACTCCTGATAAATTTCCTGAAATCCGCTCTGCTTATACCTGTACGAAAGCAGGAGTGTCTGCCGGAGCAGCCAGATATTTCTTCAATTCGTCATCCAGTTTCAGCAGCGTTACAGAATATCCTGCCATATCAATGGAAGTCATGAAATTGCCTACCAGTGTCTTGGCAACCTTGATGTTCTTCTCTGCCAGAACTTCAGACACTCTTAAGTTTGCAAGATATAATTCCTGCAGCGGAGTTCCGCCCAGGCCGTTTACCATCACTGCAACTTCATCGCCTTCCTGATAGATGCCTTCTGCAAAAATCTTCTCCAACAGAGTATCTGTTGTTTCTTTGACTGTGCGGATCTCTTCTCTGTGGGTTCCGGGCTCTCCGTGAATTCCCATTCCGATTTCCACTTCATTCTCGCCCAATTCAAAGCTGGGCTTGCCTGCTGCCGGAACGGTACAGGGCGCAATAGCCATACCCATCGTGCGCACATTGGCAATTACTTTCTCCGCCGCTGCCTTTACAGCCTGCAGATCTCCGCCTGCTTCTGCGCATGCGCCTGCAATCTTATGTACGAAAATTGTACCTGCAATTCCTCTTCTTCCGGTTGTCCATGTACTGTTCTCTACAGCAACGTCATCATTCACAACAACCTTTTCCACTTCAATTCCTTCGTCTGCCGCCATCTCTGCCGCCATCTCGAAGTTCATCACATCACCGGTATAATTCTTGATAACTAAAAGAACGCCCTTGCCGCCGTCGCATGCCTTGATTGCCTCGTATACCTGATCCGGTGTGGGAGAGGTAAACATTGCGCCTGCCACTGCTGCATCCAGCATTCCTTTTCCAACATATCCGCCGTGGGCCGGTTCATGTCCGCTTCCGCCGCCGCTGACCAGTGCGACCTTCCCCTGAGATCCGCCTGCTCTTACGACCACATCACAGCCATCTACTCTTTTCAGATATTCCGGATGCGCTGCTATCATCCCCTGTAACATTTCTTCTACTACATCATCTGGTTTGTTGATCATTTTTTTCAAAGCAAATTCCTCCTTCTCCATGTGTTTCCTTCTATGTGTTATCAGCTACATCAGCTTGGACAGCTGCTTTGCTTCCTCGGCAGCCTCTGCCACCTCTTTGAGCGTTCCGCCGATTGCCGCCTGTACCGCCGCGCCCACTGCGCCTTCTAAAATCGGCGCGTCCGCAATTACCACCTCAATGTCCTCTTCCAGCAGGTCGATTGCCACCTGAGAGCTTAAAATACCGCTTCCCAGATCCGCCAGAATCACAACGCCGTCTCCGTCATTGGCCTCTTTAATCCCCTGACAGATACGTATAGCGTCTGTCCCGATACTTCCGTCCTCCATGCCGCCCACTGCAACAATCCGATGATCCTTCCCCGCCATCTGGACTGCCAGTTCAAAGATTCCCTCCGCAGCTTTCCTGCTGTGGGATACAATCAATAATCCTACCATAATTTCCTCACTTTATTTGTTCCAGATAAAACGCACGAATTGCTTCCAATGTAATTAACGAAGAAGTCGCTCCCGGGTCCTGATGTCCGATGCTCCGTTCGCCCAGATAACTGGCGCGCCCTTTGGTTGCGCGGATGGTCTTGGTATATTCCACGCCTTCTTTGGCCGCCTCGCACATGTGAGCCAGACAGTCCTCCGGGCTGTCTCCCGCTTCTATTCCTTTGTTCAGCGCTTCAAATGCCGGTTCCAGGGCATCCAGCATGGTTTTCTCTCCCCGTTCTGCCTTGCCGCGCATCTTAATGCCGCCAATCACTGCCTCCATCATATTCCTGCCGTCCTCTAAGGTAATCTCCTTCTTGCCTGCCACAGCGCCGGCTGCCTTCATATAAGCAGTCCCGTAAAGAGGGCCGGAAGCGCCGCCTACTTTAGACAGCAGAACCATACCGGTTTTCTTCAGGATTACGCTGATGTCCTCTTCTTCCTGGGGAAGCTGCTGCAGTACTTCTGTAAATCCTCTCGCCATGTTAATGCCGTGATCCGCATCACCGATGGCAGAGTCCAAATCTGTTAAAAACTCCTTGTTTGCAATAATATCCTCCCCGATTTTCTGCATACACTGATACAATTTGCTTGCCATATGAATCCTCCTGTCTCCTTACCGGTTCCGGCGGCAATTCCGCCTGAAATTCCCGCCGCAATGCCCGTTCTTTTTCTAATATCTCTTTTTAGATTATATCACACCCCGGATACAATCCGCAATCCGACAAAAATGCCAAACTGTCTAATTTGAACTTTTTCATAATTCTTTTGACAGCTTTCCTCTTCTATGTTATTTTTTTATTAAAGGTTTTAATCATATTATTAAGGAAAAAGAAGGAACTTTCATGAATCAGAACGAATTTGAAAAGCTTGCGGAACTGTTTAAAATATTCGGAACCCCCACCCGGCTTCAGATCATGTACGCCCTGGTGGACAAAGAAAAATGCGTTTATGACATTGCAACGGAACTGGGCATGTCCCAGAGCGCCATTTCCCATCAGCTCAGCATCCTGAAACAGAGCCGCCTGGTCAAAAACCGCCGGGACGGAAAAACCATTTATTATTCCCTGCTGGACTCCCATGTGCTTACAATCATCGATCAGGGCCTGGAGCATATCCGGGAATAGCCCTGCAGTCCTGCGGCTTTCCAGACGCTCCATGCCCCGCCGCCATCAGATATTTACTGGCTGCTGCTGAAATTCTGATAACTGTACTCATTGTTGTCTCCTTTTCTCCAGCCCCGGCAGACGGTCTTATTTTTACCCGTCTGCTTTGCCTCATACAGTGCAGAATCCACCTCTTTAAACAGCAGAATTCCATTTTTATCTCCCGGCTTTACCTCCAGCATTCCAAGAGAAATCGTTATCCGGCCGGTCACACCGACTACTTCTGCATTTTCTACCTCCCGCCGTATCCGCTCCGACACATTATAAGCTTCCATTTCTGTTTTGCCTGCCAGAATCAAACCGAATTCTTCTCCGCCGTACCGGGCGGCAACGTCCTGATCCGTCACATTTTTCTCAATAATGGACACAATTTTCAGAATTACGTTGTCTCCCATGGCATGTCCGAAGGTATCGTTGATCCGTTTAAAGTTATCGATATCTATAATAACCAGAGACACCGGGCACTCTTTACTGCACAATTGAAGATGCTCATTCAACTTGTCGTAAAACATCTTATGGTTATACAGCCCCGTCATGGAATCCCTCTGGGAAATCTCCAGTATCTTCTCTTTTTCTTCATGAATTTTCTGTTTTTCCTCATGAACCTTCTGGTTTTCCTCATAGATTTTCCGGTTCTCTTTCTCAAAGTTCACAACGACCGAAGTCAGCACCTTGCTGAAAGAAAAGGCCACGATTGTAAAGCCCACAAAGATTACCAGATATACCTCCCTGCTGTTGTCCGGCCTGAATTCCGTGGAGGGAATGAAGCCGTAATTAATGCCGGCATACACCAGAATACAGGCCGCAAAAGCCGCATAACGGAATATCTTTTCCCGGTAAACATTGGCAAAAATCACGGGATAAGTCAGAATCATGCACATATAGGGGACAGAGCTGTGTACTGCCGCAACTGTCCCCAACAACAAAAACTGGATCAAAAGAAATAAAATGGTGGTAACGTATTCTCCAAGCGCCTCTCCAAAGAAGCGGGAAATCAATTCCATGCAGCCTGCATACATCACAATCATAATGCTCGGCCTTATTACAAATGTATCCAGATATTCTCTTTTGCTGCACTCCGGAACCGGCTGATAAAACAGAAACAGCAGAATTTCGATAAAGATAACGAGACCTATACTGATCCAAATCCAGCGCATCACTTTCCGGTTCCACTCCGTAATACTTACGTATGCAATATTTTTATTCATAATCTAACACTCTGGTCCTCTCTTGCGGCTGATACTCACATCTGTTCTCTTTTGTCATACCACAATTATATACGATACCAGGTCAGATTACAATGGCCAGATATGCGGCCGTCACTCTTAGTTCTCTTCCCCTTTGACTGCTTCGGTGCGGAGAATAAATTTCACAGAGCCTTTCGTGCCCTCTGCAACCTTGGTGAAGGTCTGATACTCTTTTCCTGCATCCGCCACTGCTTCCAGTTTGCTTAAAAGCTCTTTCACATCTCCGTTGTAAGCCTCCAGAAGCTTTTGGATGCCTTCCTCGTCAAACTGAACCATGCCGTCCATCAGCTTCACAGAACCCTCTGCCAGTTTCTCTACCCCTTCCCCAATCTGGGTGGTTGCGCCAAAGAGCTTTCCTGCTCCCTCCGTCAGCCCGCCGTTATTGGAAACAAGGTTTGCGGCTCCGTTGGTTAACTGGGAAATTCCCGCAGTCAAGGCCGGAATGCTGTCGTTCATGGTCTGTGTTCCGGCGCTGAGGGCCTGCATTCCGGATACCAGGCTGTGTCCCCCTTCACTCTTGGCATTGATTGCCTGGGAAATCTGGGATTTGGTAGCGGAAACTGCTGTTAAGGTGGCAGATTCCGCTGCCGTCTTAGCTGCTGTTTTGGCCGTGTCTGCAACGGCAGCGCCTACCGTGTCTTTGGCTCCGTCCGCAATTCCTGCCACAATCTGAGATGCTGCGTCCTTCATGCCCGCCTTTAAAGCTTCATTGGCCATGGCTGCGGCAACCGCCTGCTGCGTCTGGGCATTTACCGTCTGCTGTATCTGGGCTTTGCCTTCCTCAGACTGTAATCCTTCATTGACTGCCCCTTCCAGCTGCGCCATAGTCTGGGCGGCCGCTCCCTGGGCGTCAACCTGGCTTAATACCCCGTCATGGATCTGGGTGTTTCCTTTTACCCCTGCTGCTACCTGCAGGCAAATCTCCTGAATTGCCCCGTTGATTGTCTCTGCGTCCAAAGGCTGACCTGCTGCCGCCAGCGCTTCTAATGCCGGCACCAGATTTTCCGCTAATGCAGATGATATTGCGGCGGCGGCAGCGTCTGCTGTGGCGCTCTGGGTTCCGGCTTCCACCCCTTCTGCCACCTGGCTCAATGCCTGCTGAATTGCCGCAGGCGCATGCTCCACCATCTTCTGATTTCTGGCCATCTCCGGCGCTGCCGTTCCAAAAGCCTGGCTTAATACCTGATTCAAAACGCCTTCCGTATAGGCGTTCAGCCCTGCAGCCACCTGGGCCTTTGCCCCGTCATTGTTGGCCAGGCTGTTGTAGAATACCGAAGCCGCCTGGTTTTTGATGGCTTCTGTTCCGCTTTCTGTATTATTAAAAGTGCTGTCAATGGCATCGTCCGCCTGTTGAATCAGAGAATTTCTCTCTTCCCTGGACATTTTGGCCTTTAAGGTTTTATCCAATTCTGCCACGCCCTGATTCAAAGCCGCCGCACTGCTGTTTAATGTGCCCACTCCTTCTGTCAATGTGCCGGAGGAATCCGCCAGGGTATGAATTCCATCGTTTAACTGAGAGGCTCCGTTGGTATAACTTGTAACTCCATCTTTTAAAGCCCCCGCTCCTGAGGCAAATTCCTTCATGCTGTCCTTTAAAGTTCCCAGCCCCTCAGACAATTCCTTCGTGCCGTCCAATAACTGTTCTGACGCATCGGTTAAAACGTCAAAATCCTCATCCAGACCGCTCAAATCAAATCTGTCTGCCAGACTTGCCTCGCTGACCAGATCATTCATAATGATGGACATACTCATTTCCAGGGAAAAATTCTCCACATCCGCCGTTACTTCCACATATTCCGGAATTTCCAGATTTCCGTCCAGATCCCCCTCTTCTACTGCAAGGCTCTCCTTTAACCCGGGCATTGCAAGGCCCACCACTATCTTTTTATCTCCGTCGGAAATCACTTTTCCGTTGGTCACTTCCACATTCCTGTAATCCTCCGGCAGAATCATGCCTGTCATAACCGTAAAAGGCACATAGACTTCATGTTCTTTTCCGTCAACCGTCCGGGTGGTCTTTTCATGGTTGGTATAGTCAAATCGGATGGTGGCCTTTCCGCTTTTTCCCGCCATCTCCTCCGGTTTTACTTCCCTTCCGTCCATAAAATACGTCACTTTCTCGGTAACCGGCAGAGCTCTGTCTGTGGTTCCCTGGTAATAAATGTCTCTGCCCTCTGCCTGCCAGGTAATCGTATCTCCCTTTTGGGTAAAGGTCTCATCACCCTTTACATTTTCAATGTCCTTCAAATCAGAAGCATCTTCTATGGTATCCAGTCCTTTCTCATTTTTCAGCCATTCGCTGACAATCACATTTTTGACACTGCCGTCGGCGTCAGCCACCACATACACCGTCTCTTCCTTGCCGGCATTTTTATTTTCCGTGCCTGCAGTCAGGGCTTTTTCCAATGTCTCTTCGGCCTCTTTCTGTTGGGAATCCTCCTCTTTTGGGGTCTCCTTTACCACAGAATTCTGTTCCGCCCTTACGGTATATGCGCTGACCCCGGCACTGGTGCCCAGCACTGCAATGGTAACAACTCCTGCGGCTACACGGATAACATATTTATTTTTGAACATTTTTTTCAATTCCAGATTTTTCATGTTAAGTTTCCTCCTGTAATTTCTAAACGGTTTTTACGGCCGCTGCAGATTCTTTTTTCTTAAATCCAAATCCTACGCTTGTTTTGCAAATCATTTTATCAAATACCATGAACATGGCCGGTAAAATAAAGATTACCACGAACATGCTGATGAGGGCCCCTCTTGCCATTAAAATGCACAGCGAACTGATCATATCAATGTTGGAGTACATGCCCACGCCAAAGGTTGCCGCAAAAAAGCTCAGAGCGCTGACAAATACCGACTGTACCGAGGCTGAAAGCGCTATGGTAACCGATGCCTTTTTGTCTTTTCCCCGGTTTCTCTCTTTCTTATAGCGGTTGGTCATCAAAATTGCATAGTCTACGGTGGCTCCCAGCTGAATGGTTCCGATTACAATAGACGCTATAAAGGGAAGCGTCGTTTTCGTATAGGCCGGAATTCCCATATTGATAAATATTGCAAATTCAATGACGGACACCAGAATCACCGGCAATGAAATCGACTGGAATACCAACAGGATAATCAGGAAAATTGCCCCGATGGAAACCACGCTTACGGTTTTAAAATCTTTATCTGTAATGGTAATCAAATCTCTGGTACAGGGCGCCTCGCCAATCAGCATGGCATTCTTATCATATTGTTTAATGATTTTATTCAGCTCATCAATCTGAGCGTTTACTTCGTCTGATGCCACAGAATATTCGGAGCTTACCAGCATAAGCTGCCATTGATCGTTCATCAGCGTCTCTTTGATATCATCCGGTATCATTTCCTTTGGAACGGCGGTGCCTACAATGGAATCCAGTCCCATCACTGTTTTGACCCCGTCCACCTCTTTCATTTCCCCGATCATTGCCGCAGCGTCCCTGCCGGAAAGGCTGCTGTCTGCCAAAACCATGTGGGTGGAATTCATATGGTAATTTTCCTCCAGTCTGGCATTGGCCTGAACACTCAGCAAATCCTTCGGCAGCGTTCCTGCCAGGTCATAATACACGCCGGTATGGGTATATCCGTAAATCGCAGGCCCCAAAATCAACAGGAATATCACTATAAATACCGGAAAATGCTTTGTCACAAAATTTCCGATGCCGCCCAGATCCGGAATCACCGGCCTGTGTTTTGTTTTTTCAATGGCTTTGTCAAAAATCAATATCATGGAGGGCAGAATGGTGACGCAGCCAATCACTCCGAACACCACGCCCTTTGCCATTACAACACCCAAATCCATTCCCAGGGTAAAGCTCATAAAGCACAATGCCACAAATCCCGCTACCGTTGTAATAGAACTTGCCACCACAGAAGCCAGGGTATTGGACACCGCATGGGCCATAGCCCTGTTCTTATCCTCCGGATAGCGCTCCCGGTTTTCTTCATAACTATGCCACAGGAAAATGGAATAATCCATGGTAACCCCTAGCTGAAGCACCGCGCTTAAAGCCTTTGTCACATAAGAAATCTCTCCCAGGAAAATATTGCTGCCAAGGTTGTAAAGAATGGCCATTCCTATACTTAACAGGAAAAACACCGGAGCCAGAAAAGAATCCATCGTCAGCGCCAGCACCAAAGAGGACAGCGCCACTGCAATCAGCACATAAACAGGGGTTTCTTTATTGGAAAGGTTCTTGGTATCCGTCACAATAGCCGACATGCCGCTGACAAAGCATTTCTTATCCGCAAGCCCCCGAATCTCTTCAATGGCGTCCATGGTTTCATCAGACGACATGGAGGTCCGAAACAAAATGGCCATCAGCGTACTGTCGCCGGAATTAAACTTCTCCACCAGACGATCCGGAAAAAAATCCATGGGAACGGACAGATCTGCAATGGAGTCATACCAGACAACTGCCTTTACATGCTCCACCTCCTCAATCTGTTTCTTCAGTTCTGATACCTCTTTATGCTCCATGCCCTCAATCACGCACATGGAAAACGCTCCCGTTTCAAACTCATCTACCAGGATATCCTGCCCAATCATGGTTTCAATGTCCTTTGGCAGATAGGTCAGAATGTCGTAATTCACTCTGGTTGTTATCATGCCGATTGCCGCCGGAATCAAAAGCAGCAGGCTGATGATAAAAATCGGCACTCTTAACTTAACAACTCCTTTTCCAAATTTAATCATCTTTTCTTCGCACTCCTCTTTCCTTAATTTTGTTCCATCTGTTAACTTCAAGGAAAGTATAAAAAAAAAGATCGAATAAATAAATATTCAATCTTTTCCCCCTGTATCGCTCTGCTATACATTTTGTTTGATTTGTAATTTTTAAAAAACAATTCCTGCTGATTGTATGGGTGATTACAGCTCTTCCATTACCTGGCTCATGGAACGGGTGATCATATAATTATAAATGTCCGTAATTTCCCGGGGCTCCACTTCCATTCCGCTTTTAATCCACTGAATCACCACAAAAGACATGGACTGGGCGTAAAACAATGCAATATGCTCCGGCGTCAGCCATGGATGCTGCCTGTGAAGAGACGGCTTTTTGCCCTGAATCACTTCCAAAAGCAGCTCTCCGATACAGGTTCTTGTAATCATTTCAAAAGAATTCTGTCCCTCCAGCCGCACTGCCTTCTCATAGAACTCTTTTTCTTTCTTCACGGACGTAAAAACTAAAAGAAGCGCCTCGTCCACAAGGCCTGCCTGAATCAGCGGCCTGGTAGGCTCTAAAATCTGAACCTTGATAATCCATTCCAAAAGTTCATATTTATCCTGAAAATGGTTATAAAACGTGGGGCGTATCACCCCTGCTTTTTCTGTAATGGCCTTAATTGTAATTTTCTCAATGGGCTGTCGGCATGCAAGCTCCTTAAAACTCTCAGCCAACAGAAGATCGGTCGTTTCTTTCTGTCCCGTCACACTCTCACTCCTGTTATACAAATAATTCCAAAACCGCCAAATCCTTCTGAGATTTCAAATCAATCATTTCCCCGTCTGGAAGGGTCATAACCCTGGGTCTCAACATATATTCCGGATCATTCTCCGTCACCAGGGCGGTTCTGCCGTCCGACAGCATTACTTCGCATCCTGTGGGATAAATTGCAATTTTGCCGGTAAATAATTCTGCCAGATCCGGATCAAATTCGGACCCGGTATTGCCCAGAATATAGTCCACCGCACCGGAAGGGGAAATGGGATCATGATAGGGCAGTTTGGAGGTCAGCGCGTCAAACACATCCGCCACCTTGATAATTCTGGCAAAATAAGATATTTCATAGCCGGATCTGCGCATTGGGTATCCGCATCCGTTGTACCATTCATGATGCTCCAGTACGCCGTCGCAGACTTCCGGCGCAAAATCATAATGCTCCGTCAAAAAATCATAACTCAGTTTAGGATGCTGTACCACAAGAATCCGCTCTTCCTCTGTCAGCGAACGTTTGGCGTTCAGCACATCCGCTTCCACATAACGCTTTCCCACATCATGCAAAAGGGCGGCGGCGGCCAGTTTATTCAGCTGCTCCAGATCCAGATTGCCGGTTTTCACTCCCAGCATCACAGACAGCGCCGCCACATTGACGGAATGAAAGAATGTATAGTCGTCAGCCACCCTGACATTTACCATATGGTACATCTTGTCTCTGCCTGCAAGAATCTGACGGGTCATCTTTTTTGCCGTCTCCTGAATGCTTTCCTGTTCAATTTCCAGGAAATCCTCTTCCTGAAACAGACGGTGCACCAGTCCCAGCGCTTCCCGTTCCAGCTCCCGGCTGATCAGCCTTGGAACCCTCAAGTCCCAACTGATGTCGTCTTCTGTATAAATTCCCGGCAGCCCCATCTGAAACAGACGCTGCACATCCTCTTTCATCAGCTTTGTCTCCTGCTCCAGTAAAATCCTTCCTTCTCCACTGCAGATGTGCTGCCCTAAGATCATTCCCTCTTCCACTTTTGTGATAGGCGTATAACGCATACTCTAGCACCCTCCTCCCTGCGCATTCTGCGCTTTTTGTTTCCTTTTGCACTGATACATTTCCTTATCTGCGCGTTCCATGGTGTCCAGCAGATTCCGGTCCGTATTCCGGTTAAAGGCTGCAAATCCCGAAGCAATCTGCATCAGTCCTTCCACATGGGCTCCCTTCAGGCTTGACATCCAACTGCACATCCGCTCGGCCCTTTTTATATAATCCTGTCTGGTAAGCCCGCGGGCAATCAGACAGAACTCGTCTCCGCCAATCCGGTAAATCTCTCCCAGAGAGCCGAACACATCCTGAATAATTTCACTTCCTGAGATAATATAATAATCTCCCATGTGGTGTCCGTACTCATCATTCATCCGTTTTAAATTATTCAAATCAAACATGACAATTTCATATTCTTTTAACTCATTTTCCGGAACTCCGATTAAATCAATTTCAAAAATCCTGCGGTTTTTCAGCATGGTAAGCCCGTCCCGCTCCGCTTCTTCCTTCAGAGTCTCCGCCTGTTTTCCCGCTTCTATCAGATTCATGGAATCTTCCAGAAACTCCGCCGTCAGGATAAGAATAAACAACAGGCATCCCACTCTGGAAAAAGTTGCCACATCCTCATAGGCCCGGTGATAATAATTCACCGCATCCGTCAGCATACATCCCCCCACCAGGCAAATCCCGATAATATTCCGATATATTTTGCGCCTCCGACAAAAAATTTCCTGCCTTCGTTCCACCAGAATCCTGCCGCCGCATACTGCCGCGGCCAAAATTACGGCAATGCCCAGAATATGGGTAAGAAAGATGCTTTCCCTGTAATCAAACCAACCGAAAAACTGCCCGATAAAGCTCACTGCAAAATCCAGAACCCCCAGCCAGGCAAATACATTCCACAGACGGCTGCCCTTCATCTGATATACCACCCGGATGAAGCATACAATGGGAAGTATCATCATCTTCAGCATCAGAAAAGTAATCTGATTGCACAGCAGCTCCCGTTCAAACACCAGCGCCGGAATCTGTGTTTCCATGGTAGACCAGATGGAAAAATAAACTGTAAAAAGCCCAAGCCACAGGATTCCTTCATGAAAATGCATTTTCTTTCCAATGGTACACCAGCTTATAACAAGCATCAGTCCCACCACCATCATGCCGATTCCAAACACCAGTGACAGCGCCCGGTCTTCCAACTGCTGCACCAGGATGGACGACTGCGGCCCATATGTAAATTTCGGCAGCCTTACATAATTAAATTTATAACAGTTCTTCAGCCGGATTTCCAATGTTTTTCCCCGGTAATTCTCCTGAACCGGAATAAAATTCCAACAATTTCCGGGGGTTTTGCTTTTCACATACTTCGGCACTTTTTTCTGATAAACCAACTGGCTTTCTACATATGCTTCCACTTCTTGGTGCGTTGTAAAAAAGCCGATGGAACTGGCATTGTCAGCTTCTTCTCCCAGTTCCTTTCTCAGCACAATTTCTTTTCTGTCTCCGGATACCTCAATCAAATCCGGAAGCTTCCGGTATTCCCTGCTTCCCTCTTCCGTCACGCAGCTCCAGTTTTCATTATAGGAAATATTTCCGGTTCTGTTCTTCCCCCCGTCATTTACTCTGTAAAAACAAATCACCAATAGTACAAAGAGAACCGCAATTGCTATTTCTGTCAAATGCATCTTTAAAAGCTTCATTTCTTCTCCTTCCATCCCCATTAAGTCCCCGTCAGTCCTCAGGGCTTATTTTATCATAAATCAGAGAAAAGTGGAATAGCGAAACGCATTTGTATTTCTTAATTAATTTAAAAAAGCCTTCGGTATATCCGAAAGCTTCTTCGTGAGAGCGATAGACGGGGCTCGAACCCGCGGTCTCGACCTTGGCAAGGTCGCGCGTTACCAACTACGCCACTATCGCAGAAGCGGGTGATGGGAATCGAACCCACGTATCTAGCTTGGAAGGCTAGTGTTCTACCATTGAACTACACCCGCAGAACAATATATGATTCAGTCCTAGTGCCCAGTTCCGGAATCGAACCAGAGACACGAGGATTTTCAGTCCTCTGCTCTACCAACTGAGCTAACTGGGCTTGCTGTTTTCCAACAACGATATTATTCTAACCGCTTATTGCCAAAATGTCAATACCTTTTTTCATTTTTTTATATTTTTCTTCCCCGGGGAACATCCGCCGGGGAAGAACGTTTATGCGCTCTACGGCTGTTTGCCGATATACGCAAGAATACCGCCGTCCACATACAGGATATGTCCGTTCACAAAATCGGAGGCGTCAGAAGCCAGAAATACCGCCGGGCCCGCAAGATCCTCCGGATTCCCCCATCTTGCCATAGGCGTTTTGGCAATGATAAACTGATCAAAGGGATGCCTGCTTCCGTCCTCCTGTCTCTCGCGAAGGGGAGCGGTCTGGGGAGTGGCAATGTATCCCGGCCCGATTCCGTTGCACTGGATGTTATACTGGCCGTACTCTGAAGCAATATTTTTGGTAAGCATTTTCAGTCCGCCCTTTGCCGCTGCATAAGCAGACACCGTCTCGCGGCCCAGCTCGCTCATCATGGAACAGATATTGATGATCTTTCCATGGCCTTTGGCAATCATATCCGGAATGACAGCTTTCGCCATAATAAACGGCGCGTTTAAGTCAATGTCAATCACCTGGCGGAATTCCTCTGCGCTCATCTCCGTCATGGGGATTCGCCTGATAATCCCCGCGTTGTTTACTAAAATATCAATGACTCCCAGTTCTTCCTTAATGGAAGCCACCATCTCCGTCACCTGTTCTTCCTTTGTAACATCACAGATATATCCCCTGGCGCCGATCCCCTTCGCCTGATAGTCTGCCAGAGCCTTCTCCATATGCTCTGTTCCCCGGCAGTTAAAGGCAATCTTCGCTCCCGCCTGCGCCATTGCCTCAGCCATTGCGAAACCGATTCCGTAAGCGCCTCCTGTTACAAGCGCAACCTTTCCTTCCAGTGAAAATTTTTCCGTTATGCCCATGTTTCTTCCTCCTGACATTCAGTTCCTATTTTTCCGTTCCATATACAATCAACTGGGACAAAGCCGGAAACGGCGAGGTTCCCTCTGCTTTCTTAAGTTCCGACAATTCCAGCCAGTCAATCTCTTTTTTCTCAAAGCACGCTTCCTGTCCATGTCCGCCCTGTTCCCAGTGAAGAATCAGCTCACTGCCGTCTGAAAATGTAAGTTTTCCCTGGTTCCACCAGTTATCATGGGGAAAATCCGCCCGCAGATGGACAACAATTCTGTCAGTTACCACTGTTCTTCCGAAGTCCAGCCGCCAGCACGCATCCTCTCTCCGATTAATACCCCAGGACTGATAAGGCCAGTTTCCGTGGCTTTCAGGCGCAATCACCCCGTCAATGGCGTTCATCGCCGCAAATACAGATTCCCCTCTGGTCTCTACGTTTGCCGACGCATGGGGAAAACAATTCTCTCCGCCATGCTGATCGTTCACATTCTCAGACAGGTTGCGGTAGCATTGAGATTCGAATTCCCGCGCCTTCCGAATGCTGATCAGATGACAGTCTCCGGCAAATGCCTTGGGCGACAGATTCAGCCTGCGTTCTTCAAAGGGAATCTCATATATGACTGTTCCCGTCAGATACACCATAGATTTTCCCACAGATTCATCCATCTGCATCCAATAGAACGTGTTCTTTTCTTCTATTTCCACAATAATTTTATCACCGGGCGTATATGCGCCCCGATACACAAGGACTGCTTCCTGCCGGCCAGAGACCGCCTGAAGCTCCTCGCCCCGGATATTTACAATCTTAATATCAATTCGTCCCATAATATCTCCTTCTCAGCTTCTACCAATAGGTTCCCCAGTTAGGATTCCACATCCGGTAAAGGGCCTCCAGATAAAAATAATCGCCCCAGATGCATGGCTCATCCACGCCTTCATTCAGCCTGTAGGTATATACACTGTGCAGCAATAACCCCTCAGATTCCGGCTCCTTCTCAGAGGATGCTCCCTGTTTTAATACCTGCATCATCTCTTTTGCCCGTTCGGTATTTCCTGTTTCCAGCATACCGCACGCTGCAATTGCCAGCGCCGAGCTGTCCCTTGGCATGTCTGAGCCTTCCCCAAAGAACAGATCCCAATACGGCATCCCATCCGGCGGAAGATGAGTTTCAAAATATTTCACCACATTTTCATACAGCAGAGTTTCTTTTTCTGTAAAAGGCTCTCCCGCAGTTCTTGCATGAAGAGGCATTCCCAGAATGGCCCATGCCTGTCCCCTGGCCCAGCAGGAATGATCCGAATGTCCCTGATGCGTGGCTCCGTGATCCGGTTTTCCGGTTTCCGGATGAAAATAAAAGGTATGATAGGTGGAATAATCCTCCCTGACAATATTGCTGATCACTTTGTCATAGTGGGAATCCGCTATCCTCCGGTATGATTCTTCCCCGGTCAGCCTGTATGCCTCATAAAGAAGGGGAAGATTCATCAGGGAATCGATGATCAGGCGGTATTCCTGGTCAGCCCCCATCTTGCCCCAGGCCTGAATAAATCCGCCTTTTTCCTGAAATCTTGCGGCCAGCTCCTTTGCAGCCCAAAGAATCACCGGTTTCAGGGTTTCATCCTTCAGAACACGGTATCCCGCCACAACAGATAAGCTGTATAAAAATCCAATATCATGATGGTCCAGCACATAATGGTCTTTCAGGCGCTGTTCAAAGCTTTTTATGTTTCTCAAAGCGGACTCTTTCTATTTCTCCTGCCCGCTGTACTCATAAGCAATCCAGAGCATCCCGGTCCAGAACCCGTTGGTTCAGTCATGATTGGGAGTAATCTCATATGTTCCCTCTACCGCGCATGCCGAGGGGAAGGCTTCTCCAAAACGCTCCATATTCCGATCCAGTATGTTCAGACAGCGTTCCAGCTCCTCTTTGATCCAGAGTTCCTCCTTTTCATTATGTAACGTTTTCATTCTGAATTCATCCTTTCTTTACAGAATTACAATCATTTTTACCATATTTTATTTCCCTGCCGGATGTTTTCGTTTATTTTCCTTGCTTTTTTCCCGTTCATATATTATTGTAATACTACATGATTTTCCTTGAAGCTTCTTAAATCAGGGCAACATTTACAACCCTAACACTCCAGGAGGTGTTCACATGGGACATCGCTATTATTCAATTACAAATGCGGACGATCAGTTAGTAAACACCCGGCTGCTGTCCATCTCCTTATCGAAAGACGACGCTGATTGGCAGAATATACTCCACACCCATCAGTTTACAGAACTTTTTTATATTATAGAAGGGGAAGGGCAGTTTCTGTTCCGGGACGAAACATTTTCCTCAATCCAGAAAGGGGATCTTATCATCATACCTCCTTATACCGAGCATACCGAGCAGTCTTTTCCCGGAACCTCTTTAAAATATTATGTTCTGGCTGTTGACGGCGTTGCTTTCCAATTAAAAAATGAACAGCGCCTTTCACAGATTTTCTGCAATTTCCGTTCAAACAGCTTTATTCAGACACTGTTTGAACAAATGTACTGCGAAGTCCGCAGCCACGACAGCCTGACGGACGCCATCTGCCAGAAGCTGCTGGAGCTTTTGATTCTCAAGATTCTTCACAGCCAGCAGGTGAATGTGGTGCCTGCCACAGCTACAAAGATGACCAAGGAATGCGCAAAGATCAAAGAATATCTGGACACCAACTATGCGGAAAATATTACGCTGGATACTCTGACCAAGCTGACCCATATGAACAAATACTACATCAGCCACTCTTTCGCGAAGTATACCGGCTTGTCCCCTATCCAGTACCTGAATGAAATTCGTCTGCAAACAGCCTGCCACCTCCTGCAAAAGACGGATTTTCCGATTGCAGACATTGCCTCAGCCACCGGATTTTCTTCTCAGTCTTATTTTACACAGGCATTTCATAAAAAACACGGCATTACTCCCATTAAGTACCGCCAGAACAGCAAAAAGGACGGCAATTCTCCCTCTTAAAATACGGGCCGGCACAGCCCTGCCATGCCAGCCCGCTATAATCCCATACTGTCCGGTTAACCTTTGACTCCGCCTCCGGTAACTCCTGAAATAATCTTCTCTGATAAGAAAATGTAAAGCAGGAAGGTCGGCAGGAATACAATGATAACCGCTGCAAACAGTCCGCCGTAGTCTCCTGAATATTTCATACCGTTGACAATCTGCAAAAGTCCTACGCCAACTGGCGTCATATCGGATGACGATGCAAAGATAAGAGCCATAAAGAACTCGTTCCATACGCTTAAGAAGTTAAAGATTGTAACTGTAATCAGCGCTGGCTGCACCAATGGCAGCATAATCTGCCAGAAAGTCTTTGCCGGCGTACATCCATCAATGGTTGCTGCTTCCTCGTAGCTTTTTGATAAGCTGGCAAAGAAGTTCAGCAGATATGTGGTAGTAAACGGCACACGCAGGAAGATATAAAGCACCATCAGAAGAATCCTGCCCTTAATATGATACTGGGCCGATAAGGAATAGATCGGCATGATAATCATAACCTCTGGAATACTCATTGCCAAAATCAAGCTAAATCTCATGGGCTTTCTTCCAAGAAATGTATACCTTGACAATACGTAGGCTGCTGGCGCTGATATCAAAATCACGCATACACAGGTTACCACGGCATACATCAGAGAGTTGCCAAAGAATACTGAAACATTGCTGGCTGCCCATGCATTTACATAGTTTTCAAAATGTATGCCTGTCGCAAACTTAAACACATTTCCAGAAAAAATCTCTCTGGATGTAGAAAGGCTGGCTGCGATAATCCAAAACAGGAATGCAGCAGTAAACATGATCCAGATCAGTACGATTACATATCCCGGAAGAAGCGCAGCTTCTTTTTTCCAGTTTATTTTTTCCCTATATACTACTTTTTCTTTTTTCCTCATTTTATCACTCCATTCCGCCCTTAGAATTCCAAATCATCATCTTTGATTACTTTGTTCATAATAAAGTAAACAACTGCTATAAAGAGTGACAAGACAACGCCGATTGCCGCGCCGGCTCCGGCATCTCTTGTTACATTTCCGGTAGTTCCAAACACAGTGTCATACAGGTAGACTACAGGCACTACCGTAGATGCCTCTGTGTTGACCGGAGCAAACATTTTGGACCAGAGGAAGAAGGAGATACAGTTAATACTCCAAAATGTAATATTTGTCTTAAAGATGCTGCGCAGCAGTGGCATGGTAATACTGAAAAACTGCTGTATCTTATTTGCTCCGTCAATGGTTGCCGCCTCAAAAATATCCCCCGAAATCCGTTCAATTCCGTTTATGAAAATCAGCATATAATATCCAACGGCTCCAAATACGAATGCAACGAGCATTGCCCAGAACTTCATATCCGTTCCCATCCAATTCTTTCCTTCCAGCCCCAAGGCTTCCAGAAATTTATTCAGCAGACCGTATTCCTGATTGTAAATATACTGAATCCACATGGTTGCCAATGCAACTGCGCTGATGATATTCGGCATATAAATTGCGGCACGGAAAAATTTCTTAAACCGAATACCGCTGGTAAGGATCACTGCAAATAACAGCGCAAACGACAACACCAGAATCCCCCCTACGATCCAAATCAAAGCCATATTTCTTATTGCCTGATGAAACGTAGGGCTTGAAAATATTTTCTGGTAATTTGCTATTCCATTAAAAGACCACTCCGACATACGGGCTGTTACACTTTCCACACCGAAGAAGCTCATAATCACTGTACGCACGATTGGATACAGGTACATGATAAATAAACTCAAGGCGCAGGGAAGCGTAAACGCTATAATAAATAACCGATTCTTCTTTGATTTCATATTCTCATCCCACCTCTTGACAAAAATATAGTGGCGTCCATTACAGACGCCACTCTTTAACCATATACTACTTGCTTAGTATAATCCATCCAGAGCCTTTGCAAAGTCTGCACCAGTAGCAAATTTACCTTCAAATAATTGAATTATGCACTCATCGAGTTTCGGATACAAGTCAGGATTTTCTCCAATTCCCATGTTCCAAGCAAGAGGAGCGGTGGTTGCTTTTAAAACTTCAACCGTACCATCCTGGGATGCCGGAGCCTGGTTTGCCGGATCTGCCGGAATCTGTCCTGCTTCATTTGCCATCTGCTGGTCGATCTCACCGGTAACAATCATCATAGCCAGGTCAAACGCTGCCTGTTTATTCTCGCAGTAATCTGTGATTGCGATGGAGTTTGCTCCTGCATATGCGCTTGCCGCAAGATCATCTTTGCCTTCTACGCCAGGATAGTTGAACAGTCCCCATTCAAGCTCTACCTTTGTGGTATTGTTTACTTCTGTGGTAACGTAATTTGCACAAATTACCATTGCAACTTCATCACTCATACCAATCTTGTTCTGAGAATTCGGGTATTCATCTGGTGCGCCATCTGCAAGGTATCCAGCGTTTACGAACTCAATCATGCTGTCTGCTGCTGCTGCAACGTCTGCATTGCTGCTCCAGCCGCCTTCTTTTGACATTTCGCTGATGGTTTCCTCCGGTACATAACGGGAAAGATGATAACCAAATGCGAAGGATGCATAAGCGCTGTCAAGAGCCAATGGCTGAATGCCATTCTCTTTCAAGGTCTTACATACTTCCATAAATTCGGTCCATGTAGTCGGAACTTCTACGCCAGCCTTTTCAAAAAGGTCTTTCCGGTAAAAGATTCCACCAACCTGAGGCTGTTCTGCAAGAGAAGTAAACTTCTCTGATCCTGTCTTTTTCTGTGCCCATGCTTTCTGCTGGGTCTGGAATACCGCATAGCTCTTGTCTGCATATCCTGCAGCCTCTGCCATCTCGGAAAGGTCTGCTACATATTTTACATAATTCTGGGCGATTCTCTTATAATCGTCCTCGAACAGGTCGATGTTCTCTTTGGACTCTAATGCTGAGTTCAGGATGTCCTTGACGTCACGGTTTTTCCATTCAATGGTAACCTTAGCGCCAGTTTCTTCCTGGAACTTATCCACTGCTGCCTGGATTACCTTTCCCTGAGGCTCTGTGTTTGCCCACATGGACCAATATGTAAGCTCAACGCCTTCGTAATTGCCGCCGGCTGCTTCGCTGTCTCCAGCGTCCTCGCTGTCTCCGGCATCCTCGCTATCCCCAGCATCCTCACTTTCCTGACTGGTTTCATTGCCGCTGTCTGACTTACTGTTGCCGCCGCCTTCGTTCGTACCGCATGCTGTAAGTCCTGTAACCATTACAGCAGCCAGTAATAAACTGAGTACTTTCTTTTTCATGATCCTGTTCCTCCTTTAAATTTTGTAGACTTATTATAACACGTCTGCACAACAAGTTTCTATAAATATATTGTTCTTTTTTTTATATTTTTTGTCAATCCGTAAACAAGAATTTATAAATTTCTTTCCAAACACTGTCATATTGCACAATTATCCTTATTTTTTCTCTTTTTATAGATACTTTTTGCACTATTATATTCGAATTTCCATCCGGAAATCTTGTTTATATTTGAAGATTCCCTTCTGTTTTTCCGTAATCTATAGTCACTTTTCTTCCGTCCCGCAGCTCAAGCCGGACAGGCCCGTACCCTCCGCAGTTCTGAGGATCTGTGTATTTGATGGCTTCAACCGGGAACAGCTCTTCTTCTGTAAAATCCTCAAAAGATTCTCTTGTAATCACCTGACTCACCAGCACAAAGGGTTCGTATCCATACAGTTTTTTTCTGGAACAGGATGCGGAAATTATCATGCTCCGATCTGCATCTGCATTGGTTTCCCGGCTGTATGCCAGGCGGAGATTCTCCCACATGCCGTACGCAGTCATGGCCATCTGCTTTTCTCTTCCCTGGGAATCTTTTCCCTTCAGAACCACCGCCCTGGCATTGCCCCTGGCCAATTCCCGGATTTGTACATTCCCCATATCCGGAAAGCCATAGGAGCCGAGGGTGATTCTCACGCCGCCCCGGCAGGGCTTCAGCCTGATTCTGTCCGCCCGTATGATTCCTTCCGGCACCGACAGGTCTGCCAAATCTATCGCATGCATCCAGTGCAGTTCTTTGCCCCATTCATAATCAAACAGGCAGCGGCGGTACAGCGCCCCGTCTTTCTCCGCGCTCCACAAAAGGGCATTGGGTCTGCACAGGATTTCTCCTCCTTTTTCCGCTATCAGATACATCTGGGATTCACACCCCGCGCCTGTAAACGCCTCCCAGGGATATTTGCTGCTGTAAGCCAGTTTGCCGTAACAGCACATGCCGCCCTCGTCTGAAACAGCCCGAACCACCTTCCCGGTCCGCAATTCTGTGGTTCCGTTATCTTTATGGTTGGAAAAGTGCAGGCCGGGCCCCGCTAAAACAGTCTCTTTTGTCTCTCCCGGCTTCATCGCCGTCCAAAGGCCGTTTTCCTCTTTTGCCCTCCAAAAAGGATGCTCCTCAGGCAGCAGCAGGCATAAAAATGCCTTTCCCATCCAAAGAGGGCTTTCCGCGCAGCTGTAAGACTGAATCATCGGCAGAAAGGGACGGTAAAATCCCAGAACAGGAACCCTTTCCCACAGAATATCATCCCGCCCCAGAAACTGCAGAAGGGCTCCTGAAGAAATTCTTCTGGCCAGTCCCGGGTTGGCCCTGTGGTTTTTCAAAAAATAATTGCCGGTAAAAGCAGAAGTCACCGCATTCCGGTACAAGCCGCTTCTTCCCCACATATTGACCCAGCCCTTTTCATCAAACATCACCGGATAATTGTCCATCAACCGGTTGGAATGCTCTTCAAATTCAGCAGCCAGACATGGTTCTTTCTCATATCCATACCATACACACCAAAGAGGCGCATACAGTTGGAATGCCCATACCGAGTAATAGTCAAAGGAATTGCCGTCCCGATACCAGCCGTCGCCGCTGTAATAGTTTAAGATTGCCGCTGCGTGATGCCGCATCATATCCTCGTCGATGTCCTGCCCGTTCATCCACAGAAAGGCAAGGGACAGCATATTAAACATCCGCCAGTTATGGGGCACGGTTGCCTTGTCTGCATATCCTCCGATGAAATCAAGGATAACCTGCCTCTCTGATTCTTCATAGTCGTCCCAAATTACAGCTCTGCAGGCCCACAGGCAGATGACAAGGGCGCAGGTTTCCACCGTCTGCTGATATAAGTTCAGCGGTTCCCGCTCCCCTTCGAGCCGGCACAGCTCCTCATAACCCAAAACATAATTCTCCGCTCCCGGCGTACATGCTTCCAATACCTGCTTCTTATAATACTCTCTTAAAGGAAGCCCCCCGGCCGTCACCTCCGGATCTTCCGCAAGAAGGGGCGCCGCCAGAAAAAAGCTTCTGGCAAGCCCTTCGAACATCTCCGCTTTCTTTTTCCATTCCGGCGAAGCTTCATTTGGATAGGTGACTTCTTTCTCATATCTGGGCACAAGCACCGGGGAGCTGATATCCCTGATATGGCAAAATACCCCGTCTAAGAGGTATTTTGCCGCGTCTTTCCAGTGTTTTCTTGTCATGCCTGTATAGGGGCTTCGCTCATAATCCGGCTCTTTTGGCACAAATCTCTGATTCACTGATTATTCTCCCACAATCTCTTTTACTGCCGTAATTTTCATGATTCTGTTTCCTCCCTGTCAATGTTTTCAGAAATAGCCGATTTTTCTTTTTCCAGGCCTTTACATCAAATCCTGCATTGCTATGCCGTCCATATCGTCAAAATCCTGATTTTCTCCTACCATTCCCCAGATAAAGGTATAATTTCTGGAGCCGCTTCCGGAATGAATGGACCAGCTGGGGGAAATCACCGCCTGCTCATTTCTCACTATAATGTGTCTGGTCTCTGAGGGCTCGCCCATATAGTGCATCACAAACGCGTCCTCTGGCAATTCAAAATACATATAAACTTCCATTCTTCTGTCATGGGTATGGGAGGGCATCGTATTCCATACGCTTCCCGGTTCCAGGCTTGTCATTCCCATTTCAAGCTGGCAGCTTTCCACCTGTCCCGGAAGGATATATTTGCAGATAGTGCGGTGGTTGGAATCCTCAAGACTTCCCAGCTCCACTTTATTCTCATCCTTGATAATTACAACGCCTTCTTCCTGCTCCCCTTCCCGCTTAATCAAAACAGTGGGATATGCCATATGGGCCGGTGCGCTGTTCAGATAGAATTTCGCCGGTTTTTCCGGATCTGCGCTTGCAAAGGAAATTTCTTTCGCGCCTTTTCCAATGTACATACCCTGCTTATGTTCAACGGTATAGACTTTCCCGTCTACGATAATGCTTCCGGCCCCTCCGATATTAATCACGCCAAGCTCGCGTCTTTCCAGAAAATATTTTGCCCGAAGCTCTTCTCCGGCCTCCAGCTTCAGTTCCTTTTTCACCGGCATTGCTCCGCCTGTAATAATCCGGTCGATATGGCTGTACACCAGTTTCATATAATCTTCAAAAAAAAGCTGCGGAATCAGAAATTCTTCTCTCAGTCTCTGGGTTGTGTAATGTTTTACGTCTCTGGGGGACGCCGCTGTTCTCAGTTCCATACTGTAAAACCATCCTTTCTTCCATATTCGATACTTAAAAACATGCTTTTGGTCAAATTACTTGACTCACGGTACAATGATTTTATTATAGCTTTTTTTCCGGTGAAAAAATATCTCTCTTTTGCTCTCTTTTTTAGATTTCCACAGATTTCTTTACCAAAAGGCTGTCTGCATTCATGCTTCAACGGCAAAAAATTTCTCCCTTCTGCAGGGAACCAATATTCCATGCAAAAAGGAGAAATCCTGTTGAAAAGCGCAGTCTCTTTGCCTTCTGTTATTTTCCCGGAATCATACGGGCAATTCTTCCGGCAAATTCATTAAAGTTCTGTGTCTGCAGAACAATTCTTCCCGGCCCGGTCAGTTTCGTCAGGAACAATCCCTCGCCGCCGAAGAAAATATTTTTAAGGCCCTTTACCGTTTCCACTTCATATTTTACAGTTTTTTCAAAGGCAACCACATTACCGGTATCCACTTTAATCACTTCTCCCGGCGCAAGCTGCTTCTCTACTTTATTTCCGTCAATTTCCAGAAACACCATTCCCTTGCCGGAAATATCCTGCAGGATAAATCCTTCTCCGCCGAAAAATCCGGCGGACATTTTCTTGGTAAGGGCAACGCTCAGATTCACTGTTTCCTCCGCGCACAGGAAGGCGCCTTTCTGGCAGATCATTCCTCCGCAGGCTCCCACATCCACAGGAAGAACTTCTCCGGCCACAGTGGACGCAAAAGCAATCATGCTTCCGGGACGTTCTGCTTTATAGGTAGCCATAAACAGAGATTCTCCGGAAAACATTCTTCCGATGCTCTTCCCCAGACCTCCTCTCATATTAGAATCCATGGACACGCCTTCTGACATCCACGCCATTCCTCCGGACTGGGTATACATGGTTTCCCCCGCTGCATCAAATACAACTTCCACTGCCGGCATAGTATCACCGATTACCTGATATCTCATAACTTCTTCTCCTTTGATATAATTATAGTTTGTAAGTTTATGTCAATCCGTTTTACCGGATAGCCACCCTTTTATATGTATTGCTCCATTCCTTCCGTTGTGTGCCGAATCATGGAAATGGCTTCCCTGGTCTGCTCTGCAACTTCCATATTCTTTTCACTGAGTTGGTTCGCCTGCTCTGCACTGGCGGTTACTTGTTCCGTGGTAGCGGATAAGTGAGCGATATTTTCTACAATTCTGTTGTTGGATTCTGACAGATTGCCGATTCTGTAATCAATCTCCTGAATATCGCTAATCAATTCTGATATATTCTGATCCAGTTTGCCGAAGCTGTCTGCCGCAGTGCGGATCATTTCATTCTGGTTGGCTGTGGCTCCCACAGAGCTTTCCACAGAATGCACCACTTCACTGGCGTTCTCATTCAGTTCATTTACAATTTTTGTAATATCTTCAGTAGATGCTTTGGTCTGTTCTGACAACTGGCGGATCTGATCTGCCACTACTGCAAATCCCCGGCCTGCTTCGCCTGCCCGGGCGCTTTCAATGGACGCATTCAGCGCCAGGAGATTGGTCTGGCTGGAAATATCCAGAATCATTCCCGCAATTTCCTCCACCGCCTTCGTCCGGTTCTGCAGTTTGCCCATGGAATCTGTTACCTGCTCATTGGTAGCGGCAATCTGGGCGGCATGCAGCTTCAGCTTCTCCATGATCTGCATATTTTCCTGAATGCTGATATTGGACGCTCTGGCAATATCCACCATCTGACTGGAACGGCTTCTGGTTTCCTCAATGGATTCCTGAATGCTCTGGGTCATAATGCTCTGCTCTGAGATATTTTCCGCCGTGGTATTGGCCGCCGCCGAAATCTCCTGCATGCTTCGCGCCACCGTCTGGGTGGAATCCACCAGTTCGCCCACCAGTCCCGTGCTTTTATCAGATTCTTCCTTCACTGTCTTGGAAATAGTAATGATATCCGTAAGCATCACCGTCTGCTTTCCATTCTGCTCTTCAATGGCCCCCTGGGCATGATCGCTGAATGTCTGGGAAATGCTTCCCACCCTGGCAAGGATTAAAAAGATACTGTAGCAAATAACAGTCATGCAGATAGAATCCGGCTCCATAATCATAATATTCTTCGCCAGTCTGATTGCACCTTCCATGGCATAGAGAACTGCATAGGCAGCGGCAAGCCTGTTGCAGAATTTCTTATCATAATAAGGCACTGCCACGGCAAGCATTCCAATCAGAGTAACGTCAATGAATTTCGCATCTGTCTGGGCTGCCAGCATCAGGAATTCAAAACCAATTTCAATGGCAATTACCAGCCTCAGAAGAGAGCCCGCTTTATTCCGGCTATAGATCGCAAAATTCACTGCTGCCGCAAGTACAACAACGATTGTATTTGCATATACTGTAACCGGATTAATGTTGTGCGCCATCAATTGCATCCACAGATAGGCCACCACAATCAGTAATGCGGCAAATACGGTGATCAGGTTAAACCGGTTCATTCTCCGGTATCGTTCTTCTTTCTTTCGGTACTTAAACTTTTCTTCTCCCATCCACTCTTCCTCCATTATTAATCCAATTTTACTTATTATAATACATAAACAGCATTTCAGCCACACAAATTTATACAATTATTTTAATTTCCGAAAAGCTTCCTCCATATTATATGCCGCCATGTATTGACCCCTGTCGGGAAAAATGCTAATATGAACGTACGTTACATATTTAACAATCTATTTATCTCAGGGAGGTTTGAACCATGGATTACACACAGGAATATGCGCAGAAGCTTGTAACTGCCGAAGAAGCTGTAAAAATTGTTGAATCCGGCGATTGGATAGATTACGGATGGTGCAACGCCACGCCGGATCTTCTGGATCGGGCGCTGGCAGAACGCACAGAGGAACTGCATGACATCAATCTTCGGGGCGGCATTCTCTTAAAGCCCCTGGCAATCTTTGAACGTGAAGACGCCGGAGAACATTTCACCTGGAATTCCTGGCACATGTCCGGAATTGAACGGAAGCTGATCAACCGGGGATGCGCTTACTATGCGCCTATCCGTTATTCAGAGCTGCCCCGTTATTACAGGGATTTATCTGTGAAAAACAACGTTGCCATGTTCCAGGTTGCGCCAATGGACAAGCATGGATTCTTTAACTTCGGGCCGAATGCTTCCCATATGGCTGCAGTCTGCGAAACATCTGCAAAGATTATTGTAGAAGTTAATGAGAATATGCCCCGCTGTCTGGGCGGATTTGAAAACGGCGTGCACATTTCCGATGTGGATTTCATTGTGGAAGGGGAGAATCCGCCCATCGGAGAACTGGGAGCCGGCGGTCCTGCCACTGACGTAGATAAAGCAGTAGCCAAACTGATTGTGGAAGAAATTCCAAACGGCGCATGCCTGCAGCTGGGCATTGGCGGCATGCCCAATGCAGTAGGTTCCCTGATTGCGGAATCTGATTTAAAAGATCTGGGCGTTCATACAGAAATGTATGTGGATGCCTTTGTTGATATTGCAAAAGCAGGAAAAATCAACGGCTCCAGGAAAAATATTGACCGGTTCCGCCAGGCTTATGCATTCGGCGCAGGAACCAAGAAAATGTACGACTATCTGGACGACAATCCAGAACTGTTAAGCGCGCCTGTAAGCTATACCAACGATATCCGTTCCATTTCCGCACTGGATAATTTCATGTCCATCAACAATGCGGTGGACATTGACCTGTTCGGCCAGGTAAGCTCTGAATCCTCAGGAATCAAGCATATCAGCGGCGCCGGCGGACAGCTTGACTTTGTACTGGGCGCATACCTTTCCAACGGCGGCAAGAGCTTCATCTGCTGTTCTTCCACCTTCAAAACCAAAGACGGCCAGTTAAAATCCAGAATTCTGCCCACCCTGCATCCAGGCTCCATTGTCACTGACACCCGCGCCAACATTCACTTCCTTGTGACAGAATACGGCAAGGTGAACCTGAAGGGATTATCTGCATGGCAGAAATGCGAGGCCATTATCTCCGTGGCCCATCCGGATTTCCGGGATGAACTGATTGAAGAAGCAGAGAAAATGCACATCTGGAGAAGAAGCAATAAATAGCACTCTGTTCTGCGCTGAAATCAGACACAGAATTTCTCTTTGCTGAAAAAGGGGCTGTCGGGAAACAGCAATTTTTCACAATATATAGCTGCGGCTTCTAAGAACTTGCAACTATATATTGTGTATAAATTCCGTTTTCCGACAGCCCCTTTCAATTGCCCTTTTCTTCTATTCCGTATAAAAGCGGTAAATGGTTTTCGTGGTGAAAACTTCTCCTGCCGGCACAAGGGAAGAGGGGA